>NZ_JAFEXF010000063.1 GCF_016905445.1 Streptomyces sp. G44 | reverse complement strand
CCCTGGAGGAGGGCTCGCCCGAGCACACGTACACGCGCGACACCCTCATCGAGATGAACCTCTCGCTGGTGCACTACGTGGCGGGCCGCTTCCGCAATCGCGGCAGCGGCCAGCGGCGCGGGCGAGTGCGGGGGGGGGGGGGGGGCGGGGTGGAAGCGGGCCACCGCCTCGACAAGATCCGCGGGGGCGGGGTCGGGGGGGAGGTGGGGGACCGCCTGTTCGAGGACCGCCGACACGACCCGGGCCGGCAGCCGCGCGGGCAGCCAGCGCCGCCAGAACCGCGCGAGCGCCGCCGTGCCGGCCGGCGCCGTCAGGCCGCCGACCAGCCGCAGCCGCTCGGCGCGCTCCTCGGGAGCACAGTCGCGCAGCAGGCGCAGGGCGGCTTCCCGCCGGCGCAGGGCGGTCAGGCGCGTACCGACATCGCGCAACCGCTCCTCCACGACGTCCTCCAGCGCGTCGTCCCCGTCCAGGACCCGGCCGATGTCGGGCACCGGCACGTCGAGGCCGCGCAGGGAGCGGATGAGGCGGAGTCTGTCCAGGGCCTCGGGGCCGTAGCGGCGGTGGCCGCCGCCGCTGCGGGCGGCTTCGGGCAGCAGGCCGCGGTCGGAGTAGAAGCGGACGGTCTTGACGGTGACGCCCGCCCGCTCGGCGAGCTGCCCGATGCTCCACAGGCCGTCTTCCCGCCGGCCGCCTTCCCGTCGGCCGTCTTCCCGCTTTTCGTCTTCCTGCTCGCCGTCTTCCCGCTTGCCGTCTTCGGGCACGACTTGAACCTCCCTCAGAGGGAGTTCCTAGCGTACGGGTGAGCGCGGCGGGGGCGGCGCCGGGCGCTCGGCCCGGCCGCGCGGGCAACGGCGTACCGAAGGTCTTACCCGGGAGGAATCATGACGGCGTTCGTGCTGGTGTCGGGCGGTTACACGGGCGGCTGGATCTGGCGGGACGTGGCGCCGCCGCTGCGCGCGGCGGGCGCCGAGGCGCATCCCGTGACGCTGACCGGGCTGGGGGACCGCCGCCATCTGGCGGGCCCGGGGACGGACTTGGCGACACACGTCGAGGACGTGGTGCAGGCGATCGACCACGTCGACGCGGACGAGGTGGTGCTCGTCGGGTACTGCTACGGCATCTACCCGGCGGCGGGCGCCGCCGACCGCCGCCCGGAGCGGATCGCCCGCCTCGTGTACCTGGACTCGCCGCTGCCGCAGGACGGCCGCTCCATGCTGGACCAGGTGCGGGAGCTGATGCCCGCCGGGCCGGCCCGCGAGCGGATGCTCGGCATGGCCGGACGGGCCGAGGACGGCTGGCGGGTCCCGGCGCCCACCCCCGAGGAGTGGCGGGAGCACGGGAACCTCGCGGGCGTCTCCCCCGAGGGCCTCGCCCGCATCGCGCGGCTGGCCTCGCCGATGCCGATCGGTCCGGCCACGCAGAAGCTGCGGATCTCGGACGCGGTCGCCGCGCTCCCGATGACCGGCGTCTTCTGCACCACGGGCGGGACGACGGACATCGCCACGCTCGAAGCGCTCGTGGCCTCGGGGATGCCGCTGGTCCGCCATCTCGCCGGCCCGAGGGCCACCTTCTTCGAACTGGCCACCGGGCACTGGCCGATGCTCTCCACCCCCGTCGAGCTGGCCGGCGTACTGCTGCGCGCCGCGGCGGGCGAGGGCCACCGCCTGGCCGCCGCGACCGCCGCCTAGGCGTCGCCGCCGGCCTTCTTGTCGTACGTGAGGAAGAGGGTGCCGCTGTCGAGGACGACGGCGTCCGTCCGGTCGTACAGCGTGGGTGCGAAGGCGGCGGCCCCGCGGCCGAACAGGGGCGTGCCCGAACCCAGCGTCAGCGGGGCCAGCTTGACGACGAGGCGGTCGATCTCGCCGCGCAGCGCCCCGGCCAGTTCGCCGCCGCCGCAGAGCCAGATGTCCTTGCCGTCCTCGCGCTTGAGCTCGCGCACCTTGGCGACCGGGTCGGTGGCGACGAGTTCGACGCCGGGGTCGGGGCTCTCGGTGAGGGTGCGGGTGAACACGTAGTGCCGCAGGTGCGGGTAGCAGTTGGCGAATCCGGCGTCCACACCGTTCATGTACGTCCTGCGGCCTTCGAGGACGGTGTCGAAGTGGGTCCCCTCTGCGGTGATGCCGAGGGCCTGCCTGGCCGGGGCGGGCAGGGTCTCGGGGTACGTCTGCGCGAGGTGCTGGATGTAGTCCTGGGCGACCGGCCAGAACCCGTCGGGGCCCGTGGGGTCGGAACCGTCGGGCCCCGCGATGAATCCGTCGATGCTGACGGCGATGAAGTAGACGAGCTTGCGCATGCGGGCTCCCGGGAAGCGGCGGTCGGGGTCGGTAGGGGCGTCCATGTGGTGGAGGTGGCCGGTCAGTTGCGGCTGCGCGTCGGGCTCCTTGCTCGACGCCTCGATGAGCGCGTCGTCCGTTGTACTCTGTCTGAAGTGGTTAGAACATAGTACTCCACCCAGAGTGGTGTCAACGGATCTCGGCGACTTTTCCAGCAAGCTCTCCGCGGTCACGGTTGGGAGCCGCCAGCCGCTGGAACGGACCCTCTCAGCCCGCGGCGAGCACCTTCCGCACGCGGGCGCAGAACGCCTCCACCGCGTCCGGTCCGGGCCGCTCGCCCGCGCGGAACATCGCGACCTGGAGGGCGGGCCCGTACGCGCCGCCGTGCCGGTCGATGTCGGACGTACGGGCGGGCTGCACGACGAAGTGGAGGTGCCCGGGGGTGCGCCCCGCGTGCGACCAGAGACAGACGTACACCTGCTCGCAGTCCTCGGCGCAGGCCCGGACCGCGGCGGCGACGCGGGGCAGCAAGGGACCCATCTCGGCGGCCTCCCCACCCGTCAGCTCATGCATGCCGGTGACGTGGCGCAGGGGCTTGACCAGCAACGTACCGACACCGAGCGGCCCCACGCAGTGCTCGACGGTCCAGTGGGCCGTCCGCAGCAGGGTGCCGCCGGGGAGCGGGGCCGTGCCGTCGGCCAGCGCGCAGGCCGGGCACGGGACGGAAGCCGGCACGCCTGGCCGAGAACCCATGCCGCGCCTCCTCCCCCGCACCTGCGGCGCAGCATATCCCCCGGCCGCGGGCCCGCCACGGCGGAGGCCGAACGCGCGGACGGGGCAGGGAGGTTCACCCTCCCTGCCCCGCCCTCGTACTGCTGCCGGGTACCGCTACTTCTGGTTCCCGGCGCCGGCGGCGACCGGCTCCGGCGTCTCCGCGTCGGCCCCGGACTCGGGTGCGGCGCCCCGGCCCTTGTGCGGCAGCAGCGCCGCCACCAGGACCGTGCCGACACCGAGGATCACCGCGCCGACCAAGCTGGTGTGCGCGACCGCGTCGGAGAAGGCGGAGCCGACCGCGTCGGCCATCTTGTGCGCGCCCTGGGCCAGCTGCTCGGCCTGGCCCTTGAGCTGGGCCGCCTGCTCCTTGGAACCGGCGCGGGCCGCCTGCTCCGCCACCGCGTGCGCCTTGTCGCCGATGCCCTGGGCGACCGCGTAACCCGCGCCGACCGAGTCCTGCGCGGTGTCCAGCGTGCCGTCGGGCAGCTTGGTGCCGGAGGCCGACGCCGCGTCCGCCAGCTTCGAGGAGTACGAACTCGCCAGCACCGAACCGAGGATGGCGATGCCGAGCGAGCCGCCGAGCTCCAGGGACGTGTCGTTGACCGCGCCGCCGACACCGAGCTCCGACTCGGGGAAGGCGCCCATGATCGCGTCCGTGCAGGGCGACAGCGCGAGGCCGATGGCCAGGCCGAGGACGATCAGCGGGGCGACGAAGTCCCCGTACGAGGACGACACGTCGACCTGGGTGAGCAGCGCGAGCGCCACCGTGCCCGCGACCATGCCCGCCGACACGGTGATCTTCATGCCGATGCGCGGGGTCAGGAAGCCGGTGAGCGCCGAGCCGACGAAGACCGCGCCCGCGAGCGGCAGCATGCGCACGCCCGTCTCCAGCGGGTTGTAGCCGAGCACGAACTGGAGGTGCTGCGTCAGGTAGTAGAACGCGCCGAAGACCGCGAGGAAGAACAGCGCCACCGCGAGGTTCGAGCCGGCGAAGCGGCGGTCGAGGAAGCGGCGGACGTTGAGGATGGGGTGCGGGTGGCGCAGCTCCCAGGCGACGAAGGCCAGCAGGCCGAGGCCCGCGACGACGGCGGCGGAGATCGCCTTGGCGTCCCAGCCGAAGTGCGGCCCCTGGATGATCATGTAGACCAGCGCGCCGGTCCAGATGACGGAGAGCAGCCCGCCGACGTAGTCGATCCGGTCGTGGTGCCCGGCCTTGGACGGCGGGATCAGGACGAAGGCGCCGACGATCGCGAGCACGGCGACCGGCACGTTGATGAGGAACGTCGAGGACCAGCCGTGGTCCTCCAGGAGCGCGCCCGCGACCAGCGGCCCCGCGGCGATCGCGAGGCCCGCGGTGGCGGTCCACAGCACGATGGCCTTGGCCCGCTCGGCCCGCGGGAAGGTCGCGGCCAGCAGCGACAGCGTGGCCGGCATGATCATCGCCGCGCCGAAGCCCATCACCGCGCGGGACGCGATGACGCCGCCCGAGCTGTCGACGAGCGAGCCCGCGACGGAGCCCGCGCCGAAGACGACGAGGCCGAGCACCAGCGCGCCGCGCCGGCTGTACTTGTCGCCGATGGCGCCGAGCAGCAGCATCAGCGCGGCGTACGGGACGGTGTAGCCGTCGATGACCCACTGGAGGTCGGAGCTGGAGAGGCCGAGGTCCTCGGTCATGTCGGGGGCGGCGACGGTCAGCGCCGTGTTCGCCATGACGATGATCAGAAGGCTCAGGCAGAGCACGCCGAGCGCCCACCACCGGCGCGCGTACGGCCCCTTCATCTCGTCGACCGGTTGCTTCATGAGTAGAGCCACCGAAGTCTCACCCTTCCTGCTGCTGCGCGCGTTCTTGCTGTCCGGTGACCTTGCACAGCTCTGTGCAATTACACACTGGTGTGCAATTTACGCCACTGCACACGACTGTGCAAAACGGACGGGGCGGGCCCTCTGACGCGCGCGTGCAGAATGGACGCCATGAGCCGAGCCGACGCCAACCGCCGCCGCATCCTGGAGGTCGCCCTCGTCGAACTCCTCCGTGATCCGGACGCGTCCATGGACCAGATCGCGCGGGCGGCGGGCGTCGTGCGCAGGACCGTGTACGGCCACTTCCCGAGCAGGGAGGCGCTGATCGGCGCGCTCATCGACGGCGCGGTCGAGGCGGTCGCCGCCGCCCACGCCTCCGGGCGTACGCGGTCCGACGACCCCGCCGAGTCGCTCGCCCACTCGATGGCCGCCGTCTGGGAGATCGCCGACGGCTACCGCCTCCTGGTCGGCCTCGCGCAGCGCAGCGTCGCGATGGAGGGCATCAGGCAGCGCCTCGCCCCGGTCCGCGAGAAGTGCGTGGACGTCCTGCGGGCCGGCCTGGCGGACGGCTCCTTCTCCTCGCCCCTGCCGCCCGCCGCGCTCGCGTACGTCCATGAGCAGCAGCTCTTCGGCCTGATGGAGGCGGTCAACGACGGCCTGCTTCCCCCGGGCGACGCGGGCCGCGCCGCCGCGACGACGGCGCTGCTGTCGGCGGGGGTTCCGGTGGAGAGGGTGCGGGGGATCGTGGCGGGGCTGGGGTAGGGCTGTGCCCGGGGGTCAGTAAATGATCAGGCGGTCCGGTGGGAAGAGGTCGAGGCCGGTGACCTGGGGGCAGCTGTAGAGCGTGACGTGGATGTTCTCCAGCGCGGCCAGGGGGGTCAGGTCGAGGGGGCCGCAGCTTCCGAAGTCGACTCCCCTCAGCCGGGGCAATCCGGCGAGCGCGTCGAGCGCGTCGACTTGCCGGGCGTGCCCGACGTACAGCGTGGTGAGTTCCTGGTGTGCCGCCAGAGCCGACAGGTCGACCCGGGGTACGTCCAGAATCTGGAGCGTGGACAGAGGGGAGAAGACCCCCGCGGCCAGGAAGCTGCGCCACTGATGGTCCTCGTTGACGGTCAGCCAGCGCAGGGCGGTCAGGGCTTCGAGCCCGGACAGCCGCATCACGGAGGCCTGTCGGTAGCACCCGAAGCCGGTGAGCCGAGGGGCGAACGGCAGCTCGTCCAAGGCCCTCTCCACCGGCATGAAGTCGAACACCAGATGGCGCAGCTCGGGCAGATCGGCCAGCGGGGCCAGCGACATCGGGAGCGACGGCGAGTAGAGGTAGACGTGACGCAGGGGCAGGCCCGCCAATGAGCGCAGGTCGGTGACGGACGGGCAGCGGTTGAGGCCCAGGCTTTCCAGACGCGGCAGCCGGCTCAGGCGCGAGAGGTCGGTGAGCGAGTGGTTGTCCCAGAACTGCAGGAATTTCATGGGCTCGTGCTCCAGCACGATGTCCGGCATGCCGTGATCACCCAACAGGTTCAGGTGCGTCAGTTCCGGCAGGCGCGGGAGCAAGGCCACCTCCTCCGCAGTAGCCATGGGCACGATCTCGTCGGCCCCCACCGTGCCCTCAAGGACCGTCTCGAAGTACTCGCGGATATCGAAGACCGACCATGCGCAGCCCAGCGCGGTGCGTACCCGAGGCCTCCGATCCGTGCGGAACCGGGAGATCACTGTCAGCGCCGCGTCTCCGCCGACCCGTTCGGCCGTACGCACCACCGCCGCCGCCTGCTGACCCGTCAGTCCCTCGGGCCCCGGCAGCAGTTCCAGCACCAGTCGACCGACCTTGGCGAGGGCTTCCACCTGCGCCGAGGTCTCCGGCGGCATCAACTCCCCCGTCCGCTCCTCCACCTCCCGCCTCACCTCCGGCTCCAGCTCCGGCGCGTGCTCCAGACTCGCCGCCGCCAGCAGCACCAGCCGCTCCCGGTGTTTGCGCACCTTCTCCGCGCGCCGCAGCAACTGCCGCAGCAGCCGCGTGCGTTCCTCCACGCGCGCGTGCCCCACCGCCATCCGCACCACGTCGTCCCACTGGTCGTCGTGGGCGTTGCGCACCAGCACCCCGAAGTCGCGGGCCTCGACCGCCGCCTTCGCGCCCAGGTAGTCCTGGAAGGTGCGGTGCACGAAGGCGACGGAACCGGGGACGGGTTCGCGCAGCAGGCCGCTGCGGATGAGCAGGTGGGTGAAGACCTGCTCGACGTCGCCCTGCGCGCGCACCTGCGGCATCGCGGCGAGCCGTTCGTCCAGCATGGCGACGGCGTCCTGCCGGTCCGCCTCGGCCTGGCCGTTGCGGATCATCCAGTACGCCAGCCGTTGCAGCAGGGCGGTCTGCTCGTCGCGGGAGAGGGAGACGCCCTCGACGGACGTGACCTCGCGCTCCGTGTCCCGGCGGATCAGCAGCAGGTCAAGGGCCGCGTCGTAGAGCTCCTTGCGGGCGCGCGGCAGATGCATGCGGCGGTCCCGGTGCAGGGCGCACAGGAGCGCGCACATCAACGGGTTGGTGGCCAGGCGCCCCAGGTCGCGCCGGGTCGTCACCGCTTCGACGAGGCCGGACTCGTACCGGTGCAGCACGTCCCGCTCACCCGGGGCCGCGCACTCGCGCCGGGCCGTGTCGTGCCAGTGCGCGATGAAGGCGCGTACCTCGTCCCGTTCCATGGGCAGCAGCGTGAACGCCGTGAAGCCCTGCCCCGCGGGCCAGCCGTCCGGGACCGCCGAGGGGCGGGTGGTCACCACGTAACGCGCCCGGGGGAACGCCGCGATCAGCGACCTCAGCCAGGTCTCCGTACGGCTGCGGAGCTTGACCGGCACCTCGTCGACGCCGTCCACGAGCACCAGCGCCCGGCCGCTGTCCAGCAGGCCCTGCACCCATCCCTCGGGCGCCCGCAGCGGCACGCCCGCCGCCGTGATGAAGTCCTCCGGCATCGGCAGGGCCTCGGGCAGGCGGAAGGACCGGAGCCGCAGGACGAACGGCACGCAGCGGTTCCAGTCGGCCAGTTCGGGGCCGAAGCTCTGCCGCGCGGCGTTCAGCGCCAGCCACCGCACGAGCGTCGACTTGCCGGAGCCCGCCGCGCCGCGCAGCATCAGCCGGTGGCCGGCCGCCAGCGCCTGCTCCACGCGTACGGCGGGCTGCGCGGCGCCCCCCGGCAGGCCGTCCTCCTCGGCCTGCGGGCCGTGCGGCCGGTCCCCGCTCACCGCGAGGCTCAAGTAGGCGGTGTCCAGCGACCATTCGGCGCGGGCGTGCCCGCCCAGGGTGACGCCGAACAGCTCCAGGCGGCCGTGGGTCCCGGCGATGAAGCGTGCGTACCGCCGCTCGAAGTCCGACGCCGCCGACGCCACCGACGCCACCGACCCGTCCGGTGTCGTCAACCCGGCGGCCCCCGGCTGCTTCTCGCGCAGCAGTTCTCCGGTGCGCCGGGTCTGCTCCACCGCGGCGCGCGCCGCGAAGGACGGGTGAGCCGTCAGCTGCTCGACCAGGTGCGCGCAGCACAGCTCCAGCAACTCGGCGTAGAGCCCTTGGGCCTCCTCGGCGAGGTCGGGCACGGGACGGCGGATCTCCGCCGCCAGCCGCCGGGGGTCCAGGTCCGCCGCGAACAGCCGCTCCGCGTCCAGCGTCCCGGCCGCCGCGAAGCCGTCGCGCACGGCCGCCACCGCCGCGAGCCGCTCGTTCTCCGGGAGCCGCGCGTACGCGCCCTCGATCCGGCCGGACAGCACCCGGGCCAGCCTCTCCGGACCCGCGGGTTTCGGTGACGGCCGTACGCGGCCCGTGACGAGACCGGCCCCCGGCCGCGGTGCCACCACCGGCTTGGCCAGCGTCGACAGGGCCGTCACCGCCAGCCGGACGAGCGCTGTTTCGAGCCCTTGCATCCCGGTCCCCACCCCCGTTCCGCCCGTCCGCCCCTGGACCTCGGCGCCCACGACACGCTATGCCGCAGGGACAGCCGATGGGGAGGGGCGGCGGCTACACCTTCGCCGGTTCCTTGCCGCCCTCGCTCCGCCGCTCCGGCACCGAGCCCGTGGCCTCCGGCGCCTCGGGGCCAGGCCCGTCGTCGAGCAGCGTGCGTTCGTCGAACGGGAGCCGGCCGGCGAGGACCGCCGCGACCCGCTCCTGGTCGACCTCCTTGGTCCACGTGCCGATCAGCAGCGTGGCCACCGCGTTGCCCGCGAAGTTGGTGAGGGCGCGGGCCTCGCTCATGAAGCGGTCGACGCCGATGATCAGGCCGACGCCGTCGACGAGGGCGGGCTTGTGCGACTGGAGGCCGCTCGCGAGGACCGCGATGCCCGAGCCGGAGACGCCCGCCGCGCCCTTGGAGGCGATCATCATGAAGAGCAGCAGCGAGACCTGCTCGCCGATGCCGAGCGGCTGGTCCATGGCGTCGGCGATGAAGAGGGAGGCCATGGTCAGGTAGATCATGGTGCCGTCGAGGTTGAAGGAGTAGCCGGTCGGGACGGTGATGCCGACGACCGGGCGGCTGACGCCCAGGTGCTCCATCTTCGCGATGAGCCGCGGCAGCGCGGACTCCGAGGACGAGGTGGACAGGATCAGCAGGAACTCGCGGCCCAGGTACGCGAGCAGCTTGAAGAGGTTCACACCGGCCACCACGCGTACCAGCGTGCCGAGCACGATCACGATGAACAGCGCGCAGGTTACGTAGAACCCGATCATGATCGTGGCGAGCGCCTTGAGGGCGTCGGCGCCGGTCTCGCCGATGACGGCGGCCATCGCGCCGAACGCGCCGACCGGAGCGGCCCACATGATCATGCCGAGCACCCGGAAGACCAGCTTCTGGATGTGCTCGACGCCGCGTAGCACCGGCTCGCCCGTACGCCCCATGGCCTGGAGGGCGAAGCCCACGAGCAGGGCGACGAGCAGGGCCTGGAGCACCTCGCCCTGGGTGAAGGCGGAGACGAGCGTCTTCGGGATGATGCCGAGCGCGAAGTCGACGAGGCCCTTGTCCGCCTCGTCGGCCGCGTCGTGGCCGGCGCCCTTGTCCGACTCGGTGAGGTCCATGCCGGAGCCCGGGTGGAGGATGTTGCCCACGACGAGGCCGATGGCGAGCGCGACGACCGACATGGCGACGAAGTAGGCGAGTGCGAGCCCGCCCACCTTGCCGACCTTGGCGGCCTTGCGGACCGAGCCGACGCCGAGCACGATCGTGCAGAAGATGATCGGCGAGATCATCATCTTGATCAGGTTCACGAAGCCCGTGCCGACCGGCTTGAGCTCCTTGGCGAAGCCCGGCCAGAGGAAGCCGACGGCGATGCCGAGCAGCACGGCGCCGATGACGGCGATGTAGAGGTAATGCGTGCGGTCCCGCTTGGCGGCGGGGGCCGCGGGTGTCTGCTGCGGGTCAGCCGTGCTGGTCACGGGGCCCTCCTTGAACGACGACGTCGGCGTTGTGGTGCCGGGCGGCGTGTGCTGCCCGGTGGCGCGTACCGCCCGGTGGCGCGTACCGCCCGGTGGCGCGTACCGCCCGGTGGCGCGTACCGCCCGGTGGCGCGTACCGCCCGGTGGCGCGTACCGCCCGGTGGCGCATGAAGCCCGGTGGCGTCCGCGGTGGGTGCGGCGCACGTCCCGGGCGATCCCGGCGACTATCTCCCGCCCTGTGAGGGCGGTCACCCTTGCGTTCATTGAGTTCGCGCCGATACGACCGCCGCCGCGCCCCCGGGGCCGAAGAGGCAGACTGACCCCATGCCCCGCACTCGCCCTCCCCGTCGGCGCCGCCTGCCGCGCAGCCTGGCGGGCCAGCTCTTCGCGATGCAGATCGTGCTGGTCACGGCCGTGGTGGCCGGGTGCGCGCTCTTCACGTACCTGAGCGACGAGCACCAGGCGGAGGAGAGCGCCCGCCATCAGGCGACGGCGGCGGCCCGTGCCGTCGCGGACTCCCCATCCGTACGGGATGCCATACGCGGCGGCGGCGACCCGTCCCGGGAGCTCCAGCCGTACGCGAGCCGGGTGCAGCGGCACACCGGCGTCGACTTCGTCACGATCATGGACCCGCGCGGCATCCGCTGGACGCACCCCGACGAACGGCGCATCGGCGAGCGCTTCCTCGGCCACACGGCACAGGCGCTGCGCGGCAGGACGTTCGCGGAGACGTACACGGGCACGCTCGGCCCGTCGGTGCGGGTGGTGACGCCGGTCCGGGCGGACGGGACGGACGACGGGCGGATCATCGGCCTGGTCAGCGCGGGCATCACCATCGAGGAGATCACCGCCAAGGCGCGCGGCCGGCTCCTCGCGCTGCTCGGTGTCGCCGCGGCGGCACTCGTCCTCGGCGGCATCGGGACGTACGTCATCAACGCCCGCCTGCGCCGCAGCACCCACGGCATGAACGCCGCCGAGCTGAGCCGCATGCACGACTACCACGAGGCGGCGCTGCACGCGGTGCGCGAGGGCCTGCTGATGCTCGACGGGCAGCGGCGGATCGCGCTGATCAACGACGGCGGCCGCGAACTCCTCGGCGTCCAGGGAGACATCGTGGGGCGCAACGTCGCCGAGCTGGGGCTGCCCGCGCCGCTCACCGGGGCGCTGCTGGCCTCCGAGCCGCGGGTGGACGAGCTGCATCTGAGCGCCGACCGGGTCCTGGTCGTCAACACCTCACCGGTGACCGGCGGCGAACGCAGGGGCACGGTGGTCACCCTGCGCGACCACACCGAACTCCAGGCGCTGACCGGCGAGCTGGACTCCGAGCGCGGCTTCACGCAGGCGCTGCGCTCCCAGGCCCACGAGGCCGCGAACCGCCTGCACACGGTGGTCTCGCTGATCGAGCTCGGCCGCGCGGAGGAGGCCGTGGACTTCGCCACCGCCGAACTGGAGCTGGCGCAGGCCCTGACCGACCAGGTGGTGGCGGCCGTCAGCGAACCGGTCCTGGCGGCCCTGCTCCTCGGCAAGGCGGCGCAGGCCAACGAGCACGGCGTGGAGCTGGTCGTCTCGCCCGACAGCAGCATCGACGACGGCATGCTGCCGCCCGGCCTGCCCGCCCGTGACCTGGTGACCATCCTCGGCAACCTCATCGACAACGCGGTCGACGCCGCGCAGGGCTCCCCGGCGGCGCGGGTGACGGTGACGGCGCGGGCGGACGAGGCGGGCCTGCTCCTGCGCGTCCGCGACACCGGCCCGGGGGTCGACCCCGCGCGGCGCGAGGCGGTCTTCGAACGGGGCTGGTCGACCAAGGCCGCGGCGGGCCGGGGCCTCGGCCTCGCGCTGGTCCGCCAGACGGTGGCCCGCGACGGGGGCACGCTGACGGTGCGCGCGTCGCCGGACGGCGGGGCGGAGTTCGAGGTGACGCTCGCGGCGGACCTCGTCGCCAGTGCGCGCGCCGCCGGGGAGCGGGGCGGCCGTACCGCGCGGGGAGGCGCCAGGTGACCATCCGCGTCCTGGTCGTCGAGGACGACCCGGTGGCGGCCGACGCCCACGTCCTGTACGTCAACCGCGTCCCCGGCTTCGAGGCCGTGCCCAGGCCCGCGCACACCGCGGCCGAGGCACGCCGCACCCTGGAGCGCACCCCCGTCGACCTGATCCTCCTGGACCTGCACCTCCCCGACGGCCACGGCCTCCAGCTCGCCCGGACCCTGCGCGCCACCGGGCACCCCACGGACGTGATCGCGGTGACGTCGGCCCGCGACCTGGCGGTGGTCCGCGAGGGCGTCTCCCTCGGCGTCGTGCAGTACGTCCTGAAGCCGTTCACCTTCGCCACCCTCCGCGACCGCCTGAACCGCTATGCCGAGTTCCGCTCGGCCGCCGCCGAGGGCGAGGCCACCGGCCAGGACGAGGTGGACCGCGCGCTCGCCACGCTGCGCGCCCCGGGCCCGGCCGCGCTGCCGAAGGGCCTCAGCGGCCCCACCCTGGAGCGCGTCATACGCACCCTGCGCGCCGCCCCCGGCGGTCTGACCGCCACCGGGGCGGCCGAGGCGGCGGGCCTGTCCCGCATCACCGCGCGCCGCTATCTGGAACACCTGGTCGACACGGCGCGCGCGGCCCGCAGCCCGCAGTACGGCCATGTCGGGCGGCCCGAGCTCGTCTACCGGTGGCTCACCGCGACGGAGTGAGCACCCGTGGGGAAGACGTCGCCCCCGTACGTCCTACGACCACATCACCGTACGTCCTACAACAACGTTGTCACGCGGATGACGAGCACCAACGCCCATCCGTGGCACGGGCATTGACCTTGCTCCGAGCGCGCCCGTACGTTCACCGGGCAGCCCCGCGTCGCAACCGCGCGGTGTAGCCCGCGTTGTAGGAGGTCGTGCCCGTGCGTCCCACCACCACTCCGCTGATCCTCGCCACCGCCGCCCTGCTGGCCGCCGGCACCCTCTCCGCGTGCGGCGGCGGCTCCGGTGACGACCCCGACACCGTGCGGGTCTCGTTCAAGCAGTCCACGGACAACGAGATCAGGGTCATGGACACCTATCTGGCGGACATCAAGAAGCAGTTCGAGAAGGCCCACCCCGGCAAGAAGGTGAAACTGGTGCCGATCAAGGCGCCGGACTCCGAGTACTACACGAAGCTCCAGCAGATGCTGCGCTCCCCCAAGACGGCGCCCGACCTGGTGTACGAGGACACGTTCCTCATCAACTCCGACATCACCAGCGGGTACTTGAAGCCGCTGGATCCCTACCTGAAGAAGTGGAAGGACTGGGACCAGTTCATCGACACCGCCAAGACGGCGGCGAAGGCGGCGGACGGCAAGACGTACGGGGTGCCGGACGGCACGGACACGCGCGGCCTGTGGTTCAGCAAGGCGGTCTTCAACAAGGCGGGCCTGCCGGCCGACTGGCAGCCGAAGACGTGGGACGAGGTCCTCGACGCGGCCCGCACGATCAAGAAGAAGGTCCCGGGGGTCACTCCCCTGAACGTCTACACGGGCAAGCCGGCGGGCGAGGCGGCGGCGATGCAGGGCTTCCAGATGCTGGCGTACGGCACGGGCGAGGATCCGCTGTACGACACGGAGGCGAAGAAGTGGGTCACGGGCAGCAAGGGCTTCAAGGACTCCCTGAAGTTCGTCGAGACGGTCTTCAAGGAGAAGCTCGGCCCCGATGTCTCCGACGCCCTCGACCCGAACTTCGCCACGCGCGTACGCGGTGAACTGCTGCCCGAGGACAAGCTCGGCATCGCCCTCGACGGGTCGTGGCTGCCGCAGGACTGGGGTGCGGGCGCGGGCCACGAGTGGCCCGAGTGGCCGAAGAAGCTGGGCCTGGCCGCGATGCCCACGCAACACGGTCAGGCCCCCGGCAAGGTGAGCATGTCCGGCGGCTGGACCTGGGCGATCCCGTCCAAGGCGAGCAACCCCGACCTGGCGTTCGCCTTCATCAAGACGATGCAGACCAAGGCCAACGCCAAGAAGTGGTACGTCGCCAACTCCGGCATCGCGGTCCGGAAGGACGTCGCGGCCGACCCGTCGTACGTGAAGGCGCAGCCCGGCATCGAGTTCTTCACGGGCCTGGTCACCGCGACGCACTACCGGCCCGCGTATCCCGCGTACCCGAAGGTCTCCACCGCGATCCAGGAGGCGATGGAGTCGGTGACGACGGGCGACAGCTCGGTGGAGGAGGCGGCGAAGGGCTACGACGAGGAGGTGGAGTCGGCGACGGACGGGGAGGTGGTGGAGAGGTAGCGCGCGAGGCAGGCCGCCCGATCCGGTACCCCCGTCGCGCCACCCTGCACCCCCGTGTGCCGCCCGGCACCCCGTCACGCCACCCGCGGTACCCCCGTGTGCCACCCGGCACCCCGTCACGCCACCCGCGGTACCCCCCGTCACCCGCACCCGGTACCAGAGAGTGAGTGCCCGCACGTGACCCCCGTATCCCCCGCGGGTCCGGGCGGCGTCGTCAAGACGCCGTCGGGTCCCCGCCCCCGCAACGGCGCCCCCGCCCGCTCCCGAGGCCGCGTGCGTCGAGGGCTGCTCCGGGCGCTGCCCGTCTCCCCCGCCGTCGTCCTCCTCGCGCTCTTCCTCGCGGGCCCGATCGGCTACTGCGCCTACATCGCCTTCACCGACCTCCAGTTGACCGGCCAGGCGGAGTCCCGCTTCGTCGGGTTCGACAACTTCCGCGAGGCGTTCGGCGACGAGCGGTTCCTCAACGCGGTCTGGCTGACCCTCGTCTTCACCGTCGTCTCCTCCCTCGTCGGCCAGAACACCCTGGGCCTCGCCCTCGCCTCCCTCATGCAGCGCGCGTCGAAGCCGGTCCGCACGCTCACCGGCGCGATCGTCGTCACGGCCTGGGTGCTGCCGGAGGTCGTCGCGGGCTTCCTCCTCTACGCCTTCTTCCGCCGCGAGGGCACACTCAACGCCGTCCTGGACCTCCTCCATCTCCCCTCCCAGAACTGGCTGTTCACCCTGCCGATCCTCGCCGTCTCGTTCGCGAACGTATGGCGCGGGACGGCCTTCTCGATGCTGGTCTACTCCGCCGCACTCAACGAGATCCCCAAGGAGATCACCGAGGCCGCACAGGTGGACGGCGCGAGCGGCTGGCGCCGCATGTGGCACATCACGCTGCCGATGATCCGCCGCTCGATCGGCACGAACCTCATGCTCAACACCCTCCAAACCCTGTCCGTCTTCGGCCTGATCTGGGTGATGACGCGCGGCGGCCCCGGAAACCGCAGCCAGACGCTGCCGCTGTTCATGTACGAGCAGGCCTTCCAGAAGAGCATGATCGGCTACGGCACGGCCGTGGCCCTGCTCCTCCTCCTGGTCGGTTCGCTCTTCTCCCTCGTCTACATGCGCCTGCTGCGTACGGAGGTCTGAGTGCCCGCCGACAAGCGCCCCCGCGCGCTCCGCTCCCGGCGCGCCAGGCGCCGCCTGGCGGCGGACGCCGG
Source organism: Streptomyces sp. G44 (assembly GCF_016905445.1). GTDB lineage: Bacteria > Actinomycetota > Actinomycetes > Streptomycetales > Streptomycetaceae > Streptomyces. The sequence continues at coordinate 20,074 of NZ_JAFEXF010000063.1, read as the reverse complement.
CCTCCTGACCGTGGCGGCGGCGTTCGTACTGCCGCTGGCCTGGGTGGTCCTGTCCTCCTTCGACGCGGAGGCGGACCTCAGGGTGCGGCTCCCCGGCAGCCTCACCCTGGACAACTACGACAAGGTCCTGACCCCCGAGATCACCTTCACCCCCCTCTTCAACAGCCTTCTCCTGTGCGGCGGCGGCACACTGCTGACGGTGGTCTGCGCGGCCCTCGCCGCGTACCCGCTCTCCCGTTACCGGTCCCGCCTGAACCGCCCGTTCATGCTGACGATCCTCTTCGCGACGAGCCTGCCGATCACGGCGATCATGGTCCCGGTCTACGCGCTGTTCGTGCAGGTCGACCTGATCGACACGGTGCGGGGCACGATCTTCTTCTTCGCCGCGTCCCAGCTCCCCTTCGCCATCTGGCTGATGAAGAACTTCATGGACGGCGTCCCGAGGGAACTGGAGGAGGCGGCGTGGACGGACGGCGCGTCGTCCTTCCAGTCCCTGCTGCGGATCGTCCTCCCCCTGATGGGCCCGGGCGTGGCCGTGGTGACGGTCTTCTCCTTCGTCATGATGTGGGGGAACTTCTTCGTCCCCTTCATGCTCCTGCTCACCCCGGACCAGATGCCGGCGTCGGTCAGCATCAACGACTTCTTCGGCAACAAGGGCACCGTGGTCTACGGGCAGCTGGCCGCGTTCTCGATCCTCTACTCGACGCCGGTGATCCTTCTGTACGTCCTCGTCTCCCGCCGCCTGGGCGGCGGGTTCGCGCTGGGCGGGGCGGTGAAGGGCTGAGGGGGCGGCCGGTCGCGGGCACAGAACTGTGACATCTGTTCGCGGCGATACATCCCCCACGTCCCATTCGTGACGGGACATCTCCCTGGCATCAGGCCCCGCCTCGCACTAGCGTGCTGAGCCCGCGCCTCTCCCCCACCAGCCAGGAGCCGACAGTGAACCGCCCCTTCCGCCTCGCGACGGCCACGCTCACCGCGACCGCGGCCCTGCTGCTGACGTCCTGCGGCAGCGACGAGAAGCCCTCCGGGGACGATGACAAGATCGCGGGAGCGGAGCAGGGGGATGCGAAGAAGTCGACGCGTCCGAGCGCGACGGCTACGGCGAACGCCGACCGCCCGAAGGTCGAGCTGCCGTCGGACCTGACGATGAGCTTCGAGCCCGCCGGCACCGGCGACCCGGTGAAGAAGGCCGTACTCGCGGACAACGAGGAGCGCATGCGGGCGGTGAACGCCGCGATCGCGGGGACGGACCCACAGAGCGAAGCGCTCGGGTACTACAACACCGGCAAGGCTCTGGAAGCCTCCGTGGCGTGGGTCGCGAAATTCAAGGACGCCGGTCTCAGCCTCACGGGCGAAATCCGGTACTACAACCGCCAAGTGACGCTCAAGGACAAGAAGACGGCCACGCTCTCGTTCTGCGCGGACGAGAGCAAGGGCTACACCAAGAAGAAGTCGACCGAGAAGGTCAACAAGACGCCGGTCACGAAGAACAGCTACGTCGCCTACAACACGCAGCTGGTCAAGAACGCCGCTGGAACGTGGCAGACGTCGCAGATCTTCTCCACAAGGGGGGCGGCTCAGTGCCAGCCATAAGGACGGCCCCGGCCTTCGCGGCCGTGATCGCGGGCCTCATTCTCGCCGCAAGCAGTTCACCGGCCTCGGCCGACATAGACCCCGGGGGCGGTGACACCGAGACGCAGGTGGACGCGGACGCCGACGAGAAAACGCTGTCGGCCACCGCGGGCGGGATCGTCTACGACCGTTCGAAGAACGGCAAAGGCAGCAACGCGGGCCCGGTGACTCCCGCGACGAGCTGGACCCCGCCTCCCTGCTACTACGCCCCCGCCTACACCCCTGCTCAACTGCAAAAGAAGCTGGAGCCGATCTGGGCAGTCGACTCCACCGGCCCTGAATGGGACCTGTCCCAGCGGAACCGCTATGTGAACGGCCAGCCTTACAAGGACTTCAACAAGAAGAAGACCGGTGACGGCTACTGGTGGGACAGCTTCATCCCCCAGGGCAGGGAAAGTGCCCCCGGAGCATTCGACTGCGACAAACCCTACTTCTGGGTGGACAAGGGTGAGCCGCCTCCGGCCGAGGCACCCGAGGCCGTCACGCCGGAGATCCTCGCCCATCTCGCCTACGCCGAAATCCGCGTCCCCGGCACGGAAGTGACCCTCGCCCCCGCAGGGACGACGAAGGTCAATCTCCCCACCTGGGCCTGGCTGGACGCAACGGACTTCAAGCCGGTCTCGGTGACAGCCTCGGTACCGGTCTTGCAGATCGAGGCAACGGCGACCGCCACCCCCGTCTCCCTCAAGATCGACCCCGGCACCCCCGACGCCGAGACCTACCCCGCATCCGGCGTCTGCGAGCTCGTGGGCGACAAGATCGGCACGCCGTACGCGAAGGGCAAAGCCAAGGAGACCCCGCCCTGCGGCGTGAAGTACCTGCGGTCGTCGGGCGACGGTTCGTACCCGCTGAAGGCGACGGTCACCTGGAAGATCCGCTGGACGGGGACGGGCGTCGACGGCGAACAGCCGCTCCCGGACGGCGAGTTCGGCGCCGAGCAGGACGTGGTCGTGGAAGAGATCCAGTCCATCAACCGGTAGGCGGCACCGCGAAGACGTGGCTCACCCACGTCGGGCCAGGTCCGGCGGGCCCGGGACCGGAGCCTGGACCACGCTTCCGGCAGCAGGCCCGCGCCCCCGGTGCCGGCCCTGGTGCGGGGGCGGCACCGGGGGCGCGGACCGGTGGCGGACGCGCTGCGCAGGGGGCGGCGCCGGAGGCCACCCGCGTCACCCGCCACAGACACCGCGCCGCCCGGCCCCGTAACGTTCGACGAGCCCCCGCCCGACGTGACCGACGCACAGCCGGCCCCGCCCCGGCCCCCACCCCGTCCGTCCGCGCCCAAGCTCCTCCCCACCTACCGGCGAGGGCACACTCCTTGCGCCACACCTTGGAACGGGTAGGCCGAAGTGGGCTTGAACGCGACGCTTTCGGGCGTCCCGTCTCGGTCACGGACTCGAACCGTCGCACCATCCGGTTCGAATGGACGACCGAGGGGCGACTGGCGCGGCGTACAGATGCCGGCGGCGCGACCGAGACATGGACGTACGACGGCGAGGGCAACCGCACGAGTCACACGGACCAGCTGGGACGCACCACCCTCTTCGAGTACACCCACTTCGATCTGCTCGCCGCGCAGACGTCACCCGACGGGGGGCGGTACGTGTTCACCTACGACCCCTCGCTGAGGCTCACCCAGGTCACCAACCCCCTGGGACAGTGCTGGACCTACCGCTACGACGCAGCGGGGAGGCCAGAGTCCGAGACCGACTTCGACGGCCGTACGGTCGCCTACGAGCACGATGCGACGGGTCGCCTGACGGCACGTACGAACGGTGCCGGAGAGACCGTCACGTTCGAGCACGACGCGCTGGGCCAGACCATACGAAAGGACGCGGCGGGAGCCGTCACCACCTTTGCGTACGACCTGCGCGGCCACCTCACACATGCGATCGGACCGGAGTCCGAACTGACGCTTGGACATGACCCCTCCGGCCACGTACTGACAGAGACCGTCGACGGCCGCACCTCGCTGCGTACGTACGACGCCGAGGGACGGCCCCTCACCCGCACCACTCCGTCGGGTGCGCTGAGCACATGGACGTACGACGCTTCAGGGCGGCCAAGCGGTGCAGCACCGTTCCTACCTCTACCGGGCGGACAGCGGACTGGTCGGGGTGAACGATCAGTCCACCGGTGCCCGCACCTTCGATGCGGACATGGCGGGCCGGGTCACCGCCGTTCACGCCGCTCAGTGGAGTGAGCGTTACGTCTATGACGAGACGGGCAGGCCGACCGACGCCAGGTGGCCGGACCAGCACCCCGGGCAGGAAGCCACCGGCGGCCGCGCTTACGTCGGCACCCGCATCAGGCGGGCGGGCGGCATCCGCTACGAATATGACGCACAGGGCCGTGTCGTTCTGCGGCGGAAGGTCCGTCTGTCCCGTAAGCCGGCCACCTGGCGTTACACCTGGGACGCCGAGGATCACCTCACATCCGTCGTCACTCCGGACGGCACCCGCTGGCATTACACCTACGATCCGCTGGGCCGGCGGACCGCCAAACGACGGTTCGCCCCCGACGGAAGGACCGTGGTCGAGGAAACCGTCTTCTCCTGGGACGGCACCACCCTGTGCGAACAGACCACCGTCTCGGAGGACCTGCCGCACCCCGTCACGCTGACCTGGGATCACCAGGTCTGCACCCGATCTCCCAGACCGAGCGCATCACCGCGGTCGCGGACGCCTCTCAGGAGGAGATCGACAGCCGCTTCTTCGCCATTGTCACTGACCTCGTCGGCGCTCCCACCGAACTCATCGACGAGCGCGGCGAGGTCGCCTGGCGCGCCCGCACCACCCTGTGGGGTGTGACCGCGTGGTCCGCGAACAGCATCGCCTACACGCCGCTTCGCTTCCCCGGGCAGTACTTCGACCCCGAGACCGGGCTCCATTACAACCATTACCGGCACTATGACCCCGAGAGTGCCCGCTACCTCTCCCCCGACCCCTTGGGTCTCGAACCGGCACCCGATCCCTTCGCCTATGTCACCAACCCTCTTCTGTGGGCCGACCCGCTCGGACTCACCCCCTGCGACGGGGCTCTGGGGTATCGGTTCGCCGACACGAAGAAGTTCGCGGAGCACAATGGATTCACTCATTACATGGATCTCGGCCCCGACGAGTGGCGAGGTCCCGTCTTCTCTGCGATCGAACGACGGATCGTGAGACTCCATGTGAATACCAGAGGTTTCCCCGCCGATGGCTTCGTGGGCATGGCGAAGAGGGGACTTGGTCACGATGGACCAAATTTCCATGCGACGGAAGAGGAGATGGGCCGGATCGCCCGAGCGGTCAAACACGGGAAACACACATGGGACTCAGTCACGTTCTACGACAAGGACTGGAAAATTGTTGAGGGCATGAAGGAGCCGGACTGGGAAAGCATGGGGAGAATCCGGCCGTTCATCGAGTAAGCAGGGACCTAGAATGAGCGGCATGAGAGAGCAACTCTACCCGGACCTGATGGAACTCGGCGGCCTGCAACAGGCGTTGACTCATGCGGCTCGGCAGAAGGGCAAGCAAGTCGGTGCGGTCGAAGGGGCGACCTCGCCCTCCCTGGAGGACCCCAACAGCGCCAAGCTGCTGTCCCGGAGGGGGTCGGTCATGATTTACCTCGGGGCCGAGGAGCGACGCTTTTACATCAGCACGGCGAACGTGCAGCATTCATGGATGGAGGGCGTCACCGACGACTTCGCCGACGTCGTGGACGTGGTGCTCGCCTGGCAGAGCGGCGTGACGCTGCGGGACCTGCATTCCCGCTTCCGTTCATGGAGTACAACGAACTCGCGCAGGCATACGAGGATGGCGACCCGGTGGCGGCCCAATGGGACGCCCTCCTGCGTGACGACGCGTTCGCCGACTACCTGCCCCTGACCCGCCGCATCCATGCCCAGGAGCGACTGCGCTCACTTTTTCCCTTTTACAGCATGGGCATGCTCCGCCTCTCCCGGGACCATACGAGTCGGCAGGCGGGAGAGATCAGGATCTCGCCTCTGCGCGGTGGCGGTTATCGCGTCGAGTCCACCACCACCGGCGAACAGATTCACGTGGCGGCGCTGGACCAACTCGTCGACACGGCGCTCTCGCTCCTGTAGCGCCGGGGAGCGGCCCCGGCCGCCGCACGCACAGGTGATCGAGCCGGGACGAACCCCCCGTACCTTCCCACCAACCCGCAACCTCGTAGGAACGCACCGTAGTCGCCACCCCCACAGGCGCCTACGGTGTGCCCGTGCAACCGAGCCAACCGAGCCAGCCCCCGCACCAGCCCACACCCCCCTTCAACTTCCCCGCCGCCCGTCGCCTGCGTGAGGCCCTCGGGATGGCGCACGGGCATGTCGCGTACGGGATGCGGGCCGGTTACGGGCTCACGTACATCACCGCCGACACCATCGCCGCGTGGGAGCGCGGGCTCGCCTCGCCCAGTTCCGCCGAGCTCGGCGCGCTCGCGGCCACCCTCTGGTGTTCGCCCGGAGAGCTCATGGGCGCCGCCCGGACCCTGCGCGAGCACCGGGTCGCCCGCGGGCTCGCGCCGGAGGACGTCGCCCGGGAGTGCGGCGTGGAGATCCAGGCGTATCTGCGCATGGAGGAGACCGACAGCTGGCGCGGGAACGAACGGCAGTCCGACGCCCTCGCCCGGGTCCTGCGGCTCTCCGTGCCCGACTTCGTCACCGTCACCGGCCGGGCCGACCAGCTCGCCGAGCTGTTGCGCAGTGCCGTCACCACCCGGTGGCAGGGCTATGTGCGGCCCGTAGGCAAGCTGCTGCCCGTGGCGAAGCGGCAGGTCGAGGACGTGCTGCGGCAGATGCACGACGACTACCAGTCCCGGATGACGCGGACCCTGAGCTGGGGCGGCGGCGCCAGCTCCGACGCGTCCGGGGAGGCCGGGCGGGACTTCCTCGACCGGATCCTGGAGCACTTCTGGACGCTGGTCCAGGGCGGGACCGGCGGCGGCCGGGCCTGAGAGGCCGCCGGGCGGACCCGACCACCGGCCCCGCGCGGAGCCGCTAGAAGACCGACTCCGCCTCGTCCATCCGGTCCTTCGGCACCGTCTTCAGCTCCGTGACCGCCTCCGCCAGCGGCACCATCGTGATGTCCGTGCCCCGCAGCGCCGTCATCTTGCCGTACTCCCCGCGGTGCACCGCCTCCACCGCGTGCCAGCCGAAGCGGGTCGCGAGGACGCGGTCGTACGCGGTGGGGGTGCCGCCGCGCTGCACGTGGCCGAGGATGACCGGCTTGGCCTCCTTGCCGAGGCGGGCCTCCAGCTCGTACGCGAGAGCCGTGCCGATGCCCTGGAAGCGCTCGTGGCCGAACTGGTCGATCGCGCCCTTGCCGTAGTTCATCGTGCCGTCCTGCGGGTGCGCGCCCTCGGCGACGCAGATCACCGCGAACTTCTTGCCGCGCGAGAACCGCTCCTCGACCAGCGCCACCAGGTCCGCGGGGTCGAACGGCCGCTCGGGCAGGCAGATGCCGTGCGCGCCGCCGGCCATGCCGGACTCCAGGGCGATCCAGCCCGCGTGGCGGCCCATGACCTCCACGACCATCACGCGCTGGTGGGACTCGGCGGTCGTCTTGAGGCGGTCCATCGCCTCCGTGGCCACGCCCACCGCCGTGTCGAAGCCGAAGGTGCGGTCCGTGGAGGAGATGTCGTTGTCGATCGTCTTCGGGACGCCGACGACCGGCACGCCCGCGTCGGCCAGCATGCCCGCCGCCGTCAGGGTGCCCTCGCCGCCGATCGGGATGAGCGCGTCGAAGCCGCTCTTCTCGATGAGCTCCTTGGCGTTGTGGCAGGCGGCGCGGAAGCGGTCGCGCTCCAGGCGGGAGGAGCCGAGGATGGTGCCGCCACGGGCCAGGATGCCGCTGACCGCGTTCAGGTCGAGGGCGCGGTAGCGCCCTTCGAGCAGGCCCGCGTAGCCGTCCTCGAAGCCGATGACCTCGTCGCCGTAGTGCGTCACGGCGCGGTGCACGACCGACCGGATCACTGCGTTGAGGCCGGGGCAGTCGCCGCCCGCGGTGAGAATTCCGATACGCATCGCGCTGTGTCTCCTGCTCGCTGTTGGTGCTTGTGAGCCGGTCCGTCGGCACTGGTGAACCGGTCCGATTGTTCCACGGCCGGACGGGGGACGCCGCTCACGGTTGTCCGACGGACGCCCGTGCGATAGGGCGGCGATACGTGGGCAGGGGCATGGTGAGCCCTCCTGCCGGGCCCTCCGTCCGGCGGGCGGCTTAACCAGCCACAGAGGTATTGTCAAGAGGGCACAGCCGCGATATCGGGTAATTTGTCCTGCTCACCCGGCGTACCCGCCGGGCGGCCAGCGGGCAGCGAGGAAGGGAAGAGCACGCGTGACGCGCAGCGTGTACGTGACCGGGATCGACCGCGGCGACGGCCGCCAGGTCGTCGAGCTGGGAGTCATGGAGCTCCTGACGCGCCAGGTCGACCGGGTCGGCGTCTTCCGGCCCCTCGTCCACGACGGTCCCGACCGTCTCTTCGAACTGCTGCGGGCCCGCTACCGCCTCTCGCAGGACGCCGCGTCCGTGTACGGCATGGACTACCACGAGGCGTCCGCGCTCCAGGCCGAGCAGGGTACCGACGAACTGGTCTCGCGGCTCGTCGACCGCTTCCACCGGGTGGCCGGGGAGTACGAGGTGGTCCTCGTCCTGGGCACCGACTTCGCCGCCACGCAGCTCCCCGACGAGCTGGCGCTCAACGCCCGCCTCGCCAACGAGTTCGGCGCCGCCGTGATCCCCGTGGTCGGCGGCAAGAACCAGACCGCCGAGTCGGTGCACGCCGAGACGCGCAACGCCCACCGCGCTTACGACAGCCTCGGCTGCGACGTCCTCGCCATGGTCACCAACCGCGTGGCCGCCGCCGACCGCGACGAGATCCACCGGCGGCTGGCGGCCAGCCTGCCCGTGCCCTGCTACGTCCTGCCGGACGAGCCCGCGCTCTCCGCGCCGACGGTCGCGCAGATCACCCACGCGCTCGGCGGCCGGGTCCTGCTCGGCGACGACTCGGGGCTCGCGCGCGACGCCCTGGACTTCGTCTTCGGCGGCGCCATGCTGCCGAACTTCCTGAACGCCCTGACCCCGGGCTGCCTGGTGGTCACCCCCGGCGACCGCGCCGACCTGGTGGTGGGCTCGCTGGCCGCGCACAGCGCCGGCACGCCGCCCATCGCGGGCGTTCTGCTGACCCTGAACGAACAGCCGGGCCAGGAGATCCTCACCCTCGCCGACCGCCTCGCGCCCGGCACCCCGGTCGTCGCGGTCTCCGGCGGCTCCTTCCCCACGGCGGCGGAGCTCTTCGCCCTGGAGGGGAAGCTGAACGCCGCGACGCCCCGCAAGGCGGAGACCGCGCTCGGCCTCTTCGAGCGGTACGTCGACACCGCGGACCTGCTGGGGCGCGTCTCGGCGCCGAGCAGCGACCGCGTCACGCCGATGATGTTCGAGCACAAGCTCCTGGAGCGGGCCCGCGCCGACCGGCGCCGCGTCGTGCTGCCCGAGGGCACGGAGGAGCGCGTGCTGCGCGCCGCCGACGTCCTGCTGCGCCGCGGCGTCTGCGACCTGACGCTACTCGGCCCGGTCGAGCAGATCCGCAAGAAGGCCGCCGACCTCGGCGTGGACCTCGCCGACTCCGAGCTGATCGACCCGCAGACCTCCGAGCTGCGGGACCGTTTCGCCGGGAAGTACGCGGAGCTGCGCGCCCACAAGGGCGTCACCGTCGAGCTGGCGTACGACGTGGTGGCGGACGTCAACTACTTCGGCACGCTGATGGTCCAGGAGGGCCTGGCCGACGGCATGGTGTCGGGCTCCGTGCACTCCACGGCCGCCACCATCCGGCCCGCCTTCGAGATCATCAAGACCAAGCCGGACGCCTCGATCGTCTCGTCCGTCTTCTTCATGTGCCTCGCCGACAAGGTCCTGGTCTACGGCGACTGCGCCGTGAACCCGGACCCGAACGCCGAGCAGCTCGCCGACATCGCCGTGCAGGCGGCCGGCACCGCCGCGCAGTTCGGCGTCGACCCGCGGATCGCGATGCTCTCGTACTCCACGGGCACGTCCGGTTCGGGCGCCGACGTGGACAAGGTGCGCGAGGCGACCGAGCTGGTCCGCGCGCAGCGGCCGGACCTGAAGATCGAGGGGCCGATCCAGTACGACGCCGCCGTGGAGCCGTCGGTGGCGGCCACCAAGCTGCCCGGCTCCGACGTCGCGGGCCAGGCCAGCGTGCTGATCTTCCCGGACCTGAACACCGGCAACAACACCTACAAGGCCGTGCAGCGCTCGGCGGGCGCGATCGCCGTCGGCCCGGTCCTCCAGGGTCTGCGCAAGCCGGTCAACGACCTGTCCCGGGGTGCGCTCGTCCAGGACATCGTCAACACCGTCGCCATCACGGCGATCCAGTCCCAGACGCCCGCCCCGTAGTTCCCCCCACAGAAAGCACCCCGAATCCGTGTCTGCTACGCGCGTCCTCGTCCTCAACTCCGGCTCCTCGTCGGTGAAGTACCAGCTGCTCGACATGCGCGACAGCTCACGTCTGGCCGTCGGTCTCGTCGAGCGGATCGGCGAGGAGACCTCGCGGCTCAAGCACACCCCGCTGACCGGCGGCGGCGCCGAGTCCCGTGAGCGCGAGGAGCCGATCGCCGACCACGAGGCGGCGCTGCGGGCCGTCGCCGACGAGCTCGCCGCCGACGGCCTCGGCCTCGACTCCCCCGAGCTGGCCGCGATAGGCCACCGGGTGGTGCACGGCGGCCTGAAGTTCACCGCGCCGACCGTGATCACCGACGAGGTGCTCAAGGAGATCGAGCGGCTGGTGCCGGTGGCGCCGCTGCACAACCCGGCCAACATCACCGGCATCCGCACGGCCCAGGCGCTCCGCCCCGACCTGCCGCAGGTCGCCGTCTTCGACACCGCGTTCCACACGACGATGCCGGAGTCCGCGGCGCGCTACGCGATCGACGTGAAGACCGCCGACGAGCACCGCGTGCGGCGCTACGGCTTCCACGGCACCTCCCACGCGTACGTCTCGCGCGAGACCGCGAAGCTGCTGGGGAAGGCGCCCGAGGACGTGAACGTCATCGTGCTGCACCTGGGCAACGGCGCCTCGGCGAGCGCCGTGCGGGGCGGCCGGTGCGTCGACACGTCGATGGGGCTCACGCCACTTGAGGGGCTCGTGATGGGTACGCGGTCCGGTGACATGGACCCCGCGGTCATCTTCCATCTGGCCAGGGTCGGCGAAATGTCCGTCGACGAGATCGACATTCTCCTCAACAAGAAGAGCGGCCTGATCGGACTCTGCGGCGACAACGACATGCGGGAAATCCGGCGCCGGATCGACGAGGGCGACCAGGAGGCCGCACTCGCCTTCGACATCTACATCCACCGCCTGAAGAAGTACATCGGCGCCTATTACGCGGTCCTTGGCCGCGTCGACGCCGTCGTTTTCACGGCGGGTGTCGGCGAGAACGCGGCCCCGGTGCGGGAGGCGGCGGTGGCGGGCCTGGAGGAGCTGGGGCTCGCGGTGGACGGCGCGCTCAATTCCGTGCGTTCCGACGAGGCCCGGCTCATTTCGCCGGAGTACGCGCGCGTCGCCGTCGCCGTGGTGCCGACGGACGAAGAATTGGAGATCGCCACTCAGGCGTACGCATTGGTCGGCGACCGCAACGCCTGAGCGCGCGTCCGCCCATTTGTAGATTCCACCAGACGGAATATTCCGTAGCGAAACAAACCGATAGGATCGCCCCATGCGCCGTTCCAAAATCGTCTGCACGCTGGGCCCCGCCGTCGACTCCGAAGAGCAGCTCGTCTCGCTGATCGAAGCCGGCATGAATGTGGCCCGCTTCAACTTCAGCCACGGCACGCAAGCCGAGCACCAGGGCCGGTACGACCGTGTCCGCGCGGCCGCCGCGAAGACCGGCCGCGCGGTCGGCGTCCTCGCCGACCTCCAGGGCCCGAAGATCCGTCTGGAGACCTTCGCCGAGGGGCCCGTCGAGCTGGTGCGCGGTGACGAGTTCACCATCACCACCGAGGACGTGCCCGGCGACAAGTCGATCTGCGGCACGACCTACAAGGGCCTGCCGGGCGACGTCTCCAAGGGCGACCAGATCCTCATCAACGACGGCAACGTCGAGCTGCGCGTCGTCGAGGTGGACGGTCCGCGCGTGAAGACCATCGTCGTCGAGGGCGGTGTCATCTCCGACCACAAGGGCATCAACCTGCCCGGCGCGGCCGTGAACGTGCCCGCGCTGTCCGAGAAGGACATCGAGGACCTGCGTTTCGCGCTGAAGATGGGCTGCGACATGGTCGCCCTCTCCTTCGTCCGCGACGCCGACGACGTCAAGGACGTCCACAAGGTGATGGACGAGGAGGGCCGCCGGGTCCCCGTCATCGCCAAGGTGGAGAAGCCGCAGGCCGTCGCCAACATGGAGGGCGTCGTCGCGGCGTTCGACGCCGTGATGGTGGCGCGCGGTGACCTGGCCGTCGAGTACCCGCTCGAAAAGGTCCCGATGGTGCAGAAGCGCCTGGTGGAGATGTGCCGCCGCAACGCCAAGCCGGTGATCGTCGCGACCCAGATGATGGAGTCGATGATCACCAACTCGCGCCCCACGCGGGCCGAGGCGTCCGATGTCGCCAACGCGATCCTGGACGGCGCGGACGCGGTCATGCTGTCGGCCGAGTCCAGCGTCGGCGCCTACCCGATCGAGACCGTCAAGACGATGTCGAAGATCGTCGCGGCGGCCGAGGAGGAGCTGCTCTCCAAGGGCCTCCAGCCGCTCGTGCCCGGCAAGAAGCCGCGCACGCAGGGCGGTTCGGTGGCCCGCGCCGCGGCCGAGATCGCCGACTTCCTCGGCGGCAAGGCCCTGGTCGCCTTCACCAAGTCCGGTGACACGGCCCGCCGTCTGTCCCGCTACCGCGCGGCCCAGCCGATCCTGGCCTTCACCACCGACGAGTCGACCCGCAACCAGCTGACGCTGAGCTGGGGTGTGGACACCTATGTCGTGCCGCACGTCGACACCACCGACGCGATGGTCGAGATCGTCGACGCCGAGCTGATCAAGCTCAAGCGCTTCAACGATGGTGACACGGTCGTCATCACGGCGGGCTCGCCTCCCGGGGTCCCCGGCACCACCAACATGGTCCGGGTCCATCATCTCGGCGGCGGCGAGCGCGACTAGTCGCCGGTCGCTCCGCGAACGCCGAGGGCGCCCCCTGGTCCAGGGGGCGCCCTCGGCGTTCGGGCGTTCGTACGCCGGGCCGTGCGGGTCAGTCGGTGATCGACTGGTGCAGGCCGGGAATCGTGAGGTTCCCGCCGAACTGGCCCGCCTGCTGCACCTTCACGTCCGTGAAGTGGATCAGCGGGATGTTCAGCGGCGGCGGGTGCTCGGGGTCGAAGGTGATCGGGATGAGCCCGAACAGCTTGCCCGAGATCCGCTCGGTGTACATCGTGGTCTCCCCGTCGCGGATGGTGGACGTGGAGCCCTTGGCCGCCTGGACGTGGTACTTCTTGCCGGCCGGTCCGTCGACGATCTGGTGCAGGTCGCCGATGTCCGTCTTCTGGACGACGTACTTCAGAGCCTGCTTGGTCTTTCCGTCGGGCATCGTGAGGTTCACGACGCCCTGGTAGTCGGCGCCGTTGAGCGTCAGCGAGCTGGCTTCCAGGAACCACGGCTGGTTCGGGATCGGCGTGGGCGTCTGCTCGCCCGTGCCGTCGACCTTCTTCTCGACGACGCACGGGAACGGCTTCTTGCCGTTCTCGTCCGGCGCCATGGGGTCCTCGGCCTCGGCCGCGTCGTCGGCGCCCTCGTCGGCCGCGTCGTCCGTGGCCTTGCCGGTTTTTTCCGTGCCCTTGCCGGCCTCGTCGGCCTTGTCCGCGTCGTCGGCGGTGTCCTCGACCGGTTTGGTCGGCTTGGTCGGCTTGTCGACGGTGCCACTGGGGTCGGTGGTGCCGCTGGGGTCCTTGGCCGGGTCCTTGGTCGCGTCCTTGGCCGGGTCCTTCGGGGACGTGGTCCTCTCCGGCGCGGAGGGGGCCGGGACGGAGCCGCCGGACTCCTTCTCGTCGGGCGTGAAGACGTCCTTGATGGCGTCGCCGAGACCCAGCGGATCCAGCGGGTTCCTGGTCTTGGTGGGCTCCGGCCCGGGCTTCGGTTGCGGCGCGGGCCCGGACGGCCTGGGGGCCGGTTCGGCCTTGTCACCGGAGTCCGCCTTGCCACCGGACGAAGGCGCGTCGGGCCCGGTCGGCTCGTCGGAGTCCTTCGCGTCCTTGTCCCCGGCGTCCCTCGCCGCCTTCTTCGCGGCGTCCTCCCGCGCCTTCTTCTCGGCGTCGGCGTCCCGCGCGGCCTTCTTGTCCGCCTCCGCCTCCGCCTCCGCGTCCTTGTCCGGCGCCGTGACGCACGGGCCGTCCTGGAAGGGGTTCTCGGGCACACCGGGCTTCGCCTGCGCGAGCGTCGGCGTCAGACCCATGCCCATCAGGACCGCGGTGGGCATGGCGGCGAGGGCGATCGCCTTGCCCGCGGGCACCTGGAGCCGGGTCAGCAGCGGCTTCCTGGGCGCCGCGTGGCGCGGTCCGGTTCTCGCACGAGGCACCTCCGCGCAGCCCTCGTGGTGCACCTCGTCAGCCGGCACGGTGCCTCCCGTTCGTCCCGTTCGTCGGGCTCGTTCCTGACAGGTCGTCCTGCTCGCCGCTCACCCCACCCGCGGCCGCCGTGCTGGCCGGCCCGGGGGCCCCGTCGTCCGCCGGGCCACCGGCTCCGCCGGCCGTACGCCCCTTCGCGGGCTCCCCCGCGGGCCTGCCGGGCGCCCAGGAGACGCCGAGGGCGCCGCCGAGCAGGGCGAGCAGGAAGCCGACGACGAAGCCGCCGAAGTTGGAGACCACCAGGGAGACCAGGGCGAGCAGGATCGCCGCGACGCCCGCGAAGATCCGGGAGTGCGGCTGGAACCACATGGTCAGGCCGAGCACGACCAACAGCACGCCGATGATCAGCGATCCGGCGCCGGCGGTGGTCGCCATCCGGATCGTCATCGTGCCGAGCGTGAGGTTCGCGTATGGGAAGTACATGATCGGGATGCCGCCGAGCAACGTCAGCAGACCACCCCAGAACGGGCGCTGACCGCGCCACCCTCGGAACGATCCGCGCATCCGGCCGAGCTTGTCGCCCAGTCCCACTTGCGCTTCGGCGCTCATGTCGTACAGCTCCTCGGGAATGGCGTTGGTTCTGTGTGTCCTGCGGATTCGGGCACGGGGACGGCTCCGTCATGTGCCGTCGCGCCCCCGCGCCCGGCCGTTCATCGCATCGAGTGCGTACGCGAATGCCGTCGCGCACGACCTACCGGGGCGTCAGCCGCCCTAGTAGCACTCGTGCTTGCCCTTCTTGACCGTCATCGCGAGGCCGGAGAGCTTGAAGGTGCCGGCGCTGGTCGCCCACGCACGCTGCTTGACGTCGGTGAACCGCACCGACTCCGCCTGCTGCGCGAACGAGTCCGGGGCGTACTTGTCGCCCTTCGCCGGACCCGGGCCCTTGGTGGTCTGGTCGACCGAGACACCGATGTCGACCTTGTGGAAGGTCGCGTTGGCCTTCAGGTCGTCGGCGTCGATGTAGAGCTTCTTCGCGATGACCTTCGGGCCACCGGGCTGACCGGCCTTGAGGGTCATCGACACATCGCCGAAGACCGGGACCGGGACCACCACGGACTGGCACAGGTTGGTGATCTTGGCCGAGTCGAGGCCGACGACGGCGACCGGGTGGTGACCCGACTTGCCGCTGTCCAAGGCCCCGTACTGGACGAATCCCGTGCCCTTGAGTTCGTCGGCAGTCACCTTGAACTGCTGACCGGACACACTGAACGATGCCGCGAGCGCACCCTGGGACAGGGCGACGCCTATCGCGGCAGTCGCCGCGACGCTCGGCACCATGACCACGGCGAACCGCTTCCATCTGGTTCCGCCACGAGCCACGGACTCCATGACTTTCCTCCTTCTCGGACGTACATCTCCGGCCCTGACTGCTCCCGCTCGGGCGGCTCAGCCGGGCAGGGATGGGAGAAGTGCTACGTCCTCGGGAAGGAGAGCGCCGCATCGTAAGGCGCTGGCCGCACCACACATCACCGGCGATCACCCCCGAGCGACAACCACTGGTCGCGCCTGACGCATCACGCACAACCTCATGGACAGGCCCTGCCGGGGACGGCAGAGACCCCCCTGTCCAAGACCGGCGACGGCGTCACCGGTCTGCTCGGTGGGGACCCGAAGGCCCCGCTCCCGACCGGCTGTCGGGTGGGCGGTTCATCGGACCGAGCGTCGCCGATCGTGGTGCATTCTCGGGTCCCGCACAAGGGGGTTCATTACTGGCTAGTAACGGCCGGATAACCGAACCGCGACCGCGCGGTATCGGTCGGCGACGGACTGTGGCTCAACACGTGGGAGCAGAACGGGATATGTACGGGCGAAAGCGCGCAGATGGACACCTGTGACTTACTCCGAGTAACAGTGGCCGTGTTTGCCAAGTTTTGGCAAAGCACGGCCACTGTCGCGTCCTGGGGCCGGAGTTGTCACTCCGGCATCATCAGTCCCGTGTTCAGGGACTGGTCAGCCGACGGGCCGGTGGACGGACCGGCCGCGGGCTCGGCGCTCGGCGCACGGCTCAGAAGAGCACCCGGGCGAGCGCGGTACGCGCCGACGTCACGCGCGGATCGTCCGCGCCGACCACCTCGAAGAGTTCGAGCAGTCGCACCCGCGCGGCGTCGCGGTCGTCGCCCGCCGTGCGCCGCACCGTGTCGATGAGCCGCCCGAAGGAGTCCTCGACATGACCGCCCACCAGATCCAGGTCGGCCGCGGCGATCTGGGCCGCCACATCCGCGGGCCGGTCGGCGGCGTCCTTGCGGACCTGCTGCGGGTCGAGACCCTGCACGCGCTGGAGCAGTTCGGCCTGGGCGAGACCGAGCTTGGCCTCGGTGTTCGCCGGGTCGTCGCCGAGTACGTTCCGGTACGCCTGGACGGCACCGGCCAGGTCGCCCGCGTCCAGCGCCCGCACGGCCGCTTCGAGCAGCGCGTCGTAGGGACCGGCGGGCGCCTCGGCGGCGGGTGCCTGTTGGGCGTCGGCGTCGGCGTCGACGACGAGTCCGGTCAGGCCGAAGCGCTCCTCGCCGACCTGGATGAGCTGGTCGAGGGTCTGGCGGATCTGCGCCTCGGGGGCCGCGCCCTGGAAGAGGGGCAGGGCCTGGCCGGCCACCACCGCGAAGACCGCCGGGATCCCCTGGACCCCGAACTGCTGCATCAGCATCTGGTTGGCGTCGACGTCGATCTTGGCGAGGAGGAAGCGGCCGTTGTACTCCTGCGCGAGCCGCTCCATCAGGGGGCTCAGCTGCTTGCACGGCTCGCACCACTCGGCCCAGAAGTCGATGACGACCGGGACCTCGGTGGAGCGCTGGAGGACCTCGCGCTCGAAGCCCGCCTCGTCGACATCGATGACGAGGCTCGACGGGGAGACGGCGGCGCCCGCCGCGCCCCCGCCCTGCCGGGCCGCTTCGGCGCGCGCCTGCTCCGCCTTCGCCTTGGCCTCCTGGGCCGCCTTCACCGCGGCGAGGTCGACGACTCCGCTCATGGACATGTTCCGTGGCTGCATGAGTACATCCTCCCCCAAGCCGTGCGGGAACCGCGCCCGTCCGTGCCCCCCGCCGGATTGCGGGGCCGCGGAGGCCTTGGTCCAAGGTCCCGAGGAGGACCGGTGGTTGGCCCGGGGTCCCCACCCCGTGCCGTCGTACGTGTGTACCGCGTGGTTGTCGCTCGTGGCTTTCGCTACGGGTCGTAGCGTAACTGGGGTGCCCCGGACGTGGACAGCCCCCGGCGGTGATCTCCCTCACTGCCGGGGGCCGAGGGGTCCCGGGCGGGTCCGTACCGACCGGTATGGTCGCGGCCATGCAGAGCCGTACGTCCCCCACGCCGCCCGCCCGCACCGGTGGCCGCCCGCGCAGCGCGACCGCCGACGCCGCGATCCTGGAGGCGACCCGGCAGGGCCTCGTGGAGCTGGGCTGGTCCAAGCTGACGCTCGGCGCCGTCGCCACGCGCGCGGGCGTCGCCAAGACCACCCTGTACCGGCGCTGGGCGGGCAAGAGCGAGCTGGTGGTGGACGCGGTGGCGGAGCTCTTCGACGAGCTGGAGCTGCCGGACCGGGGCAGCCTCGCCGCGGACGTCGAGGGCGTGGTCCTCCAGTTCGCGGCGCTGCTCGGCCGCCCCGAGACCAAGACGGCGCTGATGGCGGTGGTCGCGGAGTCGACGACGGACGGGCCGCTGCGCGAACGCATCCGCGGGTCCATCGTCGACCGCCAGAAGCGGCTGGTCCTCGCGGGACGCAAGCGGGCGCAGGACCGGGGCGAGCTCCCCGTCGAGCCGGACCCGTCGGCCGCCGCCCGCACGGCGGACCTCATCTTCGACGTGATCGCCGGCGCGGTGGTCCACCGCGCCCTGGTCAGCGCGGAACCGGTCGACGAGGAATGGGCCCGCCGCTTCACGCTCCTGCTGCTGGGAGGCCTGGCAGCGGCCGCCGCGCAACCGTGACCGCCCCCCCACACACGCCTCCACCACGGAGCACGCCCAACCCCGGCCAGGGCCGCGGCCCCGTGACACCAGCGACTCCACCACAGGGCACGCCCAGCCTCCGCCAGGGGCGCGGGGAACTGCGCAACCAGCCCCAACGAACCCGCACCCACACACCGCGCCCAGCCCCTGTAAGGACCGCGGCCCCGCCACGTCACCGGCTCCGCCACAGGGCACGCCCAACCCCGGCCAGGGGCGCGGGGAACTGCGCAACCAGCCCCCACACACCCGCACCCGCCCCCTCACCTCAAACCTGATACCGCTCCGGCGCGAACAGCCGCAGATTCTCCGCGACCCACCCCGACGTCCGCTTCAGCCCCTCCGCCAGGGACACCTCCGGAACCCACCCCGCCCACTCCCGCGCCCGGGAGTTGTCCGACAGCAGCCGCTCCACCTCACTGCCCGAGGGCCGCAACCGCGCCGGGTCGATCACGACCGACGCCTCGCTGCCCGACGCCGCGATCAACGCCTCCGCCAGCTCCCCGATGGAAATCTCCCGGCCCACGCCCAGATTGACCGCGTGCCCCAGCGCCCGGTCGCACACCGCCATCGCCATGAAGCCCCGCGCCGTGTCCGTCACGTACGTGAAGTCCCGCGTGGGCGTCAGCGAGCCGAGCCTGATCTCCCGGGCGCCCGCGTGCAGTTGCGCCAGGATCGTCGGGATCACCGCGCGGGCCGACTGCCGCGGACCGTACGTGTTGAAGGGCCGGACCACCGTCACCGGCAGTTCGAACGCGTGCCAGTGCGAGAGCGCCATCATGTCGGCGCCGATCTTCGACGCGGAGTACGGGGACTGCGGCTGGAGCGGATGGTCCTCGCCGATCGGCGCGGTCAGCGCCGTCCCGTACACCTCGCTGGTGGAGGTGTGGACGAGGCGCCGCACACCGTGCCGCCGGCACGCCTCCGCGACGTTCTCGGTGCCGACGACGTTCGTCTGGACGTACGCGCCCGGGGAGTCGTACGAGTACGGGATGCCGATCAGCGCGGCGAGGTGGAAGACGGTGTCGCACCCGGCGACCGCGTCCATCACCCGCCCCGCGTCCCGCACGTCACCGGCGACCATCTCGACCCGCGGGTCACCGAGGAGGTGCGCGAGGTGGCCCTTCTCCGCGTACGGCTTGTAGTGGACGAGGGCGCGGACCCGCGCGCCCGCTTCGAGGAGCAGGTCGACGAGGGTCGAACCGATGAAGCCCTCGGCGCCGGTGACGAGGACGGTGCGGTCCTGCCAGGAGAAGGACGTGGTCATGCGTACTCCAGGTGAGAGGTGGTGGTGTGGGCGAGGTGGAGGACCCGCTCGGCGAGCAGCTCCGCGGCGCGGACGTGCGGGCCGGGGTCCGCGGCGCCGCTAATCGCGGCGGGCCGCGCCGGGTCGGCGAGCAGGGGGCCGAGCAGCCGCGCGAGGCGCTCGGCGGTGGTCTCGGCGTCGGGCAGCAGGAGGCCCGCGCCCGCGTCGGTCAGGACCCGGGCGTTGTGGGTCTGGTGGTCGCCCGGCGCGTGCGGGTAGGGCACGAGGACGGCGGGGACGCCGGTCGCGGCCAGTTCGGCGACGGTCGCCGAGCCCGCTCGGCAGACGACCAGGTCGGCGGCGGCGTAGGAGAGGTCCATGCGGTCGAGGTAGGGGACGGCGCGGGCGATCGCGTCGCCACCCGTCGCGGCGAGCCGCGCCTGTGTCTCCGCGAGCGCCGCCGGGCCCGTCTTGATCAGGAGGTGTACGCCACCCCGCCCCCGCCACCGCTCGGCGAGACCGACCGCCGCCTCGGTGAGCCGCGCCGCCCCGAGGCTGCCGCCGTTGCAGAGGACGAGCCGGGCCCCGGCCGGTACGCCGAGCGCGCGCCGCGCCTCGTCGCGCAGCGCGGCCCGGTCG
>NZ_JAFEXF010000062.1 GCF_016905445.1 Streptomyces sp. G44 | reverse complement strand
GGCATTCCGGCTGGACGATCTGGAGGCGGAGCGGGTCCCACAGCGCTGCGCGCTGTGAAAGCGAACACCCGCGCTGCGCGCGGGTGTTACGCTCCCGCTCCGCGCGAGCGATAGTGGGATGCTGCGCATCCCACTTCAACCCGGCTGCTGCGCAGCCGGGTTGAAGCTCCGTCCGCTGCGCTCTCGGAGCTAGCGGGACTCCGTCCCGCAGTCGGTCCTCCGCTTCGCTCCAGACCGACCATGTGCCGGGTCCGCTGCGCTCCCCCGGCTAGGGACTTCCGGCTACGCCTACAGTCCCTGGCCCGCTGACGCGAGCCAGGCTGGTCAGAGGAATGCTCGGTGCGGGAGAGGTCAGGCGTTCACGTGACCGGGGGTGACCACACGCCGGGATACGGCATGATGCACCGGCCTGCGCCCAAAAGCCCCCTGCAAACGATGCAGCCACACAGAAGTAACAGCCAGCAGACCAGCAAAAACCACCAACAAGAGCAGAGAAACCCACATCTGCCGGCTCCCCGGATGACTCCAACCCGTCCACAGGGCAGTCACCGCCCACAACAAGACGCCTGCCGCATAAAAGACCCGGGTCCGGCGCAGCTGACGTACGGCCCGCAGGGACATGACATATTCACTCTTCGGTGCCATACCACCCCCCGTACCCCCAACCACCCAACCCACCCCAGCACCCGGCAAAAAAGATTCACGGGGAACCAGGAAGCAGGGGAACCGGGGAAGCATCAGGATGCGCATGAGGCGTGCTTCATTTTGATATGCAGATCGACTATGGACTCAGAGTGCACTACCTGAACAGCTCTCAGGAGAGAACCGCATTCATCCCTACCTACGTGCAGACCCTCAGTTCTTAGCCCAAGCCAAGGCGGTCGCATCGGCAGGTAGCGGTTGTGGCCGTTGCAGGTCAGCGAGGGGCTGGGCACCTGGGATGTCGGTGGTCTTTGACAGGATGCGGCCATGAGCAAGGTAGTGAACTTCAGTATGGCCAACCGTGGCGAGGTCGCTCGTTTCCTGCCCGCACGGGATCTGAGCGCCGACGAATCCCGGCGTCTGGAGAACATGCGGGAGAGGGCTCGGATGCGCCAAGCCGATCTCGATGCCCAGGACGTGGACTGGGGTCTGTCGGTGCCCGATGCGCTGGAACAGCTGGTTGCCGGTCGGGCCGACTCGCGCGCCGACTATGCCGGATGCGCCTATTACGCGGCCCTCCAAATCATCATCGATCATAACGCGAGCGACCCCACCACCCTGGCGAGCTATCGCAGCCCCGTCACCTTCTTCTCGGCGCTGGACGATGCTCTGCACGCGGAGGGCGTTCCGGCCGACCTACTGCCGAGCCAGTACATATACAGCGGCCCGCCTTCGGAGATCGGGTTCTACATTCCCCGCCCGCTGGAGGGTTCACCAGAGATCGGCTGCTGGCCGATGACGAAGGTCGGGCCCGCGCTGGATGCCTACCGGGCGGCTCTGGATGGCATCGACCCCGATCTGCGGTACGACCTCAACGAGCTGATCGAGGCGCTCGACGGCTGGTTCTCGGAGTGGGACACCGGCCGGGGCGCCTGGTGGTGGGCCGAGGACGGCTCGGTCTTCTTCTCCATCACCGGCTGACCGACCAAGCGACACCGCGAAAGCGACAGCCATACGACAGCCAGAGTCACAGGGACAGGCACAGCGTCCGCCCGGCAGTTGGAAGTCCAGCGCCGGGCGGGCTGCCTCGTGGCCCGTTCTGCCGAGAGTCAGGGGTCCCGGTTGGCGCCGCCGCGCTATGCCGCCTTGGGGCCGCAGCGCATCCCGATGTACACGCATCCCGTGCCGTCCCTCAGCGCGGAGAAGATCACGGGCATGTGGCCCTCGCTGAACGCCGCGCCCACCCCCGTACCGGCGAAGACCGTTTCCGTCACCGGGATCAGCTCGATCTCCAGGGGTTCGGAGAAGTCCTTCATGCCGTCGACGAACTCGTACACCATGTGCCCGGTACCGTCCCGCTCGGTCACGGTGATGACCACGCCCTCGCGTCGGTAGGTGCCGACGAGCGGTGCGAAGTCGACCACGGGAAAATCGGTCGGCGGGGCGAAGGCGTCCGGCATGCGCACTCCGGCCAGTTCCGCCAGGAGTTCACGGTAGAGCGCGGCATACAGCTCGCGTGCGCCACCGCCGTTGGTGAGCAGCGTGACCGCGAGGCCTGCCGACGGGACGACGCGCAGATAGCCGTACTGGCCGATGGAGGCGCCGTCATGGCCGTAGCCCCGCACGCCGTTCCAGTCGTACAGGGTCCAGCCCAGGCCCCAGCCGTCCGCGCTGACCGACCACTTGTCGGGAGAGTCCACGACCTGACGCTGCATCCGCGCGACGGCCTCCTCGGACAGTATCCGGGTGCCGTCCTGCCCCACTCCGCCCGCGAGGTGCATCCGCGCGAACCGCGCGAGGTCCCCGGCGGTGGCGACGACCCGGCCGTAGGGGCCCGCCGAACGCGGCATCAGGTCCCATGACGGTGCCGGGTCCGGGTCCTGGCCCGGCTCGCCCAGGTGGCCCATCGCCGTGCGGAACCGCAGGGCCTCCTCGGGCAGCGTCACCGTATGGTCGAGGCCCAGCGGGGCCAGGAGCAGGTCTTTCAGTGCCTCGTCCCAGACCTTGCCGGTCAGTACTTCGATGATGCGGCCGAGCACGTTGTACCCGATGCTGCTGTATGACAGTGCCTCCCCGGGCGGACAGTCCAGTGCCACGCCCTTCGCGGCCTCGACGTACTTGGCGAGGCAGTCGTCGCCGCGCCCGCTGTCGTAGGTGAAGTCGCAGGTGAGTCCGCTGGTGTGGCTGAGCAGTCGGCGTGGGGTGATCGCCCTGGCCGACTCGGGGTCGGCGACCGTGAACTCCGGCAGTATGTCCACGACCGGTGCGTCCAGGTCCAGTTGGCCCGCACCGGCGAGCCGCATGATCAGGGTGGCGGTGTAGATCTTGGCGATCGAGCCCATCTGGAAGACCGAGTCGGTCGTCGCCTCCACGCCCGTTCCGCGGTGGAGGATTCCGCTCGCCAGCTCGTGGATGTCTCCGTCGATGAGGATCGCCAGCGACGCCGCCGGGACGTGGTGCTTGGCGCGCAGGTCGTCGAGCCGGGACTGCCAGTGGGCGAGGTCCAGCCGCTGGCCCGCCGAGTTCCGGGTTCCCCACTCCCCCCTGGCTTCCCAGTTGCCCTGCTCGTCCCAGTTCACATTCCTCGACATGTTTGCCCGCCCTCGCCTGGTGCGTACGCTGTCCTTTACTTGCGAACACTGTACGCATGCGAGAACGCCGTGCGCAAGGTCCCGGCAGGTGGACGGATCACGACTGGGCGCGGCGTTTCGTTCGTCCTCTGCCTGTGTGCTTCAGGCCGCCTTCGAGGGTGCGCCGTTCCGTACGGCGTCGATGTAACCGGCCACCGCGTCCCGGTTGCGGATCAGGCAGTCGATGCGTTGGGTCATGCGGTCGCGTTCGCGTTCGAGCACGGCGATCATCTCCGGTGTGGCATCGGAGAAATGGATGGCCCGGGGCTGGTCGAGGCACGGGAGTATCTGCTTGATGATGCGGGTCGGCAGCCCGGCGTCCAGGAGGCCTCTGATCTGCATGACCCGGTCCACGAGGCGCTCGTCGTACTGGCGGTACCCGTGGGCGGCACGCTGCGAGACGATCAGCCCTTGTTCCTCGTAGTAGCGCAGCAACCGGCGTGACGTATGGGTGCGCTCTGCCAACTCTCCGATACGCATGTGCACTTCCTCATTTCCTCAAGTCGGGCGCCGGTCAGGCTGGTCGGAGCGTATGCCCGCCGTCCGGCGCTCTGCCGGACGGCGGCCCGTGGTTCACGCGTCGACGCCGGCGCGTTCGGCGGGGAAGCCGTGGGAGTGGGCTGCCAGGACCACGGTGAGGACCGGGGCCAGGAGCAGGAGGATGGTCCAGGGGAAGGAGGTGGAGCCGACGGCGTCCAGAAGGATTCCGCCGAGGATGCCGCCTCCGGCCATGGCCACGTTCCACAGGGTGACAAGCATGGCCTGGGCGGCGTCGGCCTGTTCGCCGCCCGCGTCTCCCGCGGCGGTCTGCAGGATGGTGGGCGCGCCGCCCCAGCCCAGGCCCCACAGCACCACGGCGACGTAGACCATGGTCTGGCTGTCGGACAGCACCGCGAGCATGGCGGCGGCCACGGCGATCAGCAGGGTGGCGCCGATCATCAGGGCCCGCAGCCGCCGGTTGATCTGTGCTCCTACGACCCAGATGCTCACGAGGGACGCGGCACCGAAGACGAGGAGCACCACGTCGATGGAGTCCCCCATGTCCGCTTCGTCCAGGAACGCGGCGATGAACGTGTACAAGATGGTGTGTGCCAGCACGAACACCAGCGTCACGAACAGGACCGGCCTCACACCTGGCACCTTCAGGGCGCCCATCAACGGCGTACGTCCTGCGGCCCGTCGGCCGGGGTAGTCGGGGACGGTGGCCGCGATCCAGGCGAGCAGCAGCATGGTCAGACCGGTCATGGTCAGGAACGCCGCCTGCCAGCTCAGCACTTTGCCCAGGAAGGTGCCCGCGGGTACGCCCAGGGAGAGGGCCACCGGGATGCCCGCCATCGCGATCGCGATGGCCTTGCCCTGGAGGTGCGGCGGCGCCATGCGCCGGGCGTAGCCCGCCAGGAGGGCCCAGGCCAGGCCTGCCGCGACGCCGGCCACGAGGCGGGCCGCCATCGTCACCGAGTAGTTCTCGGAGACTGCCGTGACCGTGTTGGCCACCGCGAATCCCGCCATCGCCGTCAGCAGCAGCCGCTTGCGCCGCCAGCCCGCCGTCGCGGCGGTCAGCGGGATCGCCGTCAGCGCGGTGCCGATCGCGTAGATGGTCACCGTCTGCCCGGTCGCGGACTCGCTCACATGGAGATCGCTGCTCATGGCGGGCAGCAGGCCCGCGGGCAGTGTCTCCGTGAGGCTCGTGATGAAGACGGCCGTGGCCAGGGCCAGCAGCGCCGGCATCGGCAGTTTTTCTTCTTTCTGGCCCCTGCTCCCTGTGGCGGTGTGCTCTGCACCGGGACCAACCGGGGGCCGTGTCTCGCTTATTGACATGGTGTGAATGGTCGAACCTTCACACCTATGTGAGGGTCAATGAGGTGAGGTGTGAGGTGGAACACATGCGCAGTCGAGGGCTGTTGGGCCGGTGGTATAACGGCCCAACGGCTGCCACCCGTACGACGAAGGTCAGTCCGAGCTTGAGTCGCTTCAGTCGCTGTTCGGCATCTGAGCCCGGCTTGACCTGCGGTGTCGCCAGCGGTGAAGCCAGCGACCCACATCCGTCGCGTCGTTGGCGGTCGGCGCCGTACAGCCCTGCGCGCCAACCTCCCGCACACCCCCGCGCCTTGGCCGAACCGAAGACACCAGCCCTCAGGAGCGGGCGGGCACTATCTCCGTGGTGCCCTGTGACCGCGGGGTCTTCTGCCCCGCCTTGCCCGCTTCGACGGTCCTCGGGTCGACGGCCTCCAGGGGGGAGCCGACCTTGTAGGGGCATTTCGGGTCGTCGGGCTGGTTGGGGCGGTCGTGCGGCAGCAGGTAGAAGGTGCGGCGGGCGAAGAGCCCGCTGTCGGGGCTGCGCGGCGCGTTCGGCAACAGGTTGGAGTAGCCGATGAGCCTGCCGTCGCGTTCGTAGCGGGGTTTGCCCCTGCGGGTGTTGACCTTGTCCAGGGCCTGGCGGACGTAGTCGAGGTCGTCTGGGTCCTCCAGCCAGATGATCTCGGCTTCCTGGGTGAGATCGCCTTCCTGCGGAATCGCGCTCATCAGGCCTCCTGGCTCTCGGCGGCCGGGCAGCGGCCTTCGGGTGTGGCATTCACGTGGGTCGGTCTTCCGGCTTCCCGGGTGGGCTGGGCGACCAAGCGCCGTCCATCGTACGGTCGGGTCGCGCTTTCGCTGAGCCTGCGGGGGGTTCTCACGGCTTCCTGCCTCCTTGGACGGTGGCGTGGACGTCGGGGAGCAGGGCCAGGCCGGGGTACAGCTTGGTCGCGTTGTTCTTGATCATTTCTGCGGGTGAGGAGAGGCCGAGTTCCTGCCGGATGCGGCTGGCGAAGGCGCGGCTCGTGGAGGGTCTGATGCCCTCGTCCGCGCACCAGCGCCCATAGGTCTCGTACAGCAGTTTCTGCTCCACGCGCAGGTCGGCGCCGGAGCCGCCGTTCGTGCCCTTGGTGCAGCACTCGGTGAGGAAGCGGCCGACGTGGTCCTCGGTCGTCTCGTAGGCGGCGGTCGCGACGCGTACCGAGGCCGGTCCGGTGAGCGGGTCGCGGGTGGCCAGGTAGTGCTTGGCTCCCTCGATCAGCCATTGCAGAATGCCGGGCCCCTCATCGCGTACGAGCTCGGCCGCGAGATTGTCGATCTTCCGTTCGTCGGGGACGCTCCGTTCGAACGGGATGATGCGCATACGTCGCCAGAACGCGTAGCCGCCGGTCCCGACCTCGGGGCGGTGGTTGCCGAGCAGCCACAGCTTGTGCGTGGGGGTGAAGGTGAAGAAGTTCTGCCGCATTCGCCGGGCGGTGATGGTGTCGCCGCCCGTGAGGAGTTTGACGCGGGCTTCGTTGAACTTGTCGTTGGGCTTGAGTTCACTGCACACGACGATGCGGCGGCCGTGCAGCTCGGTGAGTTCGGTGGAGTGCTCGGTGAACTTTCCCTTCTCCATGAGGAAGCCGGGCGGGGCCGCGTTGGCGTAGTCCCCCAGGATCTGGGTCATCACTTCGAGCAGTACGGACTTGCCGTTGGCACCGGAGCCGTAGAGGAAGGGCAGGACCTGCGCGCCGACGTCGCCGGTGATGGAGTAGCCGAGCAGCAGGTGCAGGAAGCGCGTGGTTTCCAGGCCCTTCGCGTCGTCTCCGAAGGTGTCCCGCAGGAAGCTGTTCCAGCGCGGGATGGGCATGGGGTGGGGGGCGACGAGGGTGGCGCGGGAGTGCATGTCGGTGAGGGGGTCCGGCTTGCGCAGGGTTCCGGTCCTGAGGTCGACGACTCCGGCGGGGGTGCACAGGGCGTAGATGTCGCCGTCCAGGACGTCGGGGTCCAGGCGCAGCCCGGGGGCTGCCTGCGCCTGATAGAGCAGCGATTTGAGTCCTGAGGTGGACTCGGAGTGCCGGCGGTGCGCGGCCAGTTCACGGTCGCTGAATCTGCCCGTGGGGTCGTGTTCGGCGATCTGCTCGGCCATCTCACCGGCTGCCCAGACCGCTGCCTCGTCGCCGCCGGTCAGTTTCCAGCGGTACTCGTCCCATGAGTGCCAGCCCATTCCGATGACATAGCGGAACCGGTCCCGGTAGAGGCGGGCGAAGAGTTTGGCATTGCCTCGGTCGGTCAGGGAACTGGGCAGCAGTCCGGAAGTGCCGGCCGCGGGGGGGCCAGCCACGGAAGTGGTGGCCGCCGGGGGGTAGTAGGCGTCGATCTGCTGGGCAGGGAGGGTGGGGTGCGGGTGCGCCTGCGGCATCGCAAGATCGAGACTCTGCTGGCGGATCTGTGCGGCGGCCGCTTCGGCGTCGAAGCGTGCGGGCTCGGCGCTCATGAACGTCCTCGGGGATGGAGTGGGCGCTGAGCGCCCGCAGACAGAGCGGACTCGATGATCGTCAGGTTGCGGCTCTCTTGGGCAGGTCGCGCGGAACGGGCCACCTCCAGCAGCAGCTGCCGCGCCGCGCCCCGGTCCAGATGGCCTGCTTGGACCAGGCCCCCCGCGGTGTAGGCGGCCCGGTTGAGTTTCTCCGTGAAACTGGCGCCTTCCGGGACGGCCGCGCACGCGGCTACCTCGGAGAGAAGAGGGTTCAAGAGGCGTTCGGCGCCCTTTGCCGAGCGCCGGCGGCGCGGCGGAGCCGTGGCTGGGGCGGGCTGCGGTACCGGAGCGGGGGCGGGGACGTGCTGTGTGCGCGCGAGTTCCGCAGCGAGCCACTGGGGCAGGGGGGCCGGGTGACGGGCCGTGCCCACGGGCAGGTAGTCGCCCGCCGTGGTCCGGGTCGCGGGGGCGACGATGTAGCCGTTGTCGGAACGCACGTCCACCTGCCAGGCCAACGCCACCTTCGGGCTGGACCCCGTGGAGGAGCGGTAGCGGACCGCGGGATGCGGGTTGCGGTACCAGATGTGCAGTCCGCCGGAGGGGGTGCGCACCCGCAGGGTTTGGGTGTCCTCCGCCGGATTGGGCTGCCCTCGGAGTGCTGCCAGCAGGGCCAGAGTGTCGAAGCCTGTCGCCAGGCCGTCCAGGTTGACCTGGGGGGCGATCGGGATCCCGGGCAGGAGCCGGGAGCGGTCGGGAACCTGCGCGGCATGCGCGTCCACGTCCAGTACGACCAGGTCTGCGGGCCCGCAGGAGACACCGACCCCGAAGCGGGGCTGTGCGTGCCACCAGGCGTCGATGCGGTCCATGTCCGTGGTCGCCGCGTGGAACCCGTGACACCAGCGGCCCGCCGCCCGGCACGGGCACGCGGTGGGGCTGTGCCGCTCGTCCCTGCACGCCTGGCAGTTGGCCGGGGGCACCTTCTGCCGCGGGGCCAGCGGATGGACGGGCCAGCCCGCCTGGGCACACCACCGGGCGATCGCGTGTGCGTGCAAGGTCTCGGCCGGTGCCATGGGCTCGGTCGAGGGCTGGCGGCTCAACGGGTCATCCTTGTCACGGTTTTTACAGGGTTCTTCAGAGCTTGTCGTCCTGCGGGGAGCCCCCGCCTTGCGGGGGCTCCCCTTGCGGGACCAACGGGTCTGAAGGGACTGAGGTTTCGGGTTTGCGGCACGAGCGTAGCCCACGAGTGGGGGAAGATCAGCACAGCCCTGGCGTGTCGGAGAAATTCAGTCCCGTTAGTCCCGCAAGGGGGAGGCGGGGAGGGGTTTCCCTTGGTTGCCCTCTGCCCGTTCAGTCCCGCGACCGGGAGCGGGTCTCAGTCCCGCTTGACGTAATGCCTGGTCAGCAGGGGTGTACCTCATTTCTACGGGACTGACGGGGCCGAAGGTCATAGTTATCAGCTGCTCAGAGCCTTTAGTCGCATACGCGGGCGCGCGCGTGTAAGAAGAGCTCTGAGCAGGAGATAACTATGAGCATGGGTCCCGTCAGTCCCGTGATTTTTTGCGATACCTGCTCTGACCTGGGGTTTCTTCGTATCCTTGGTCACGGGACTGAACCCGTGCGGGACTGAACGGGACTGAACCCCCGCCCTGGGAGCGGGATCTCGTCGAATAGGGGGAGGTCGGTCCCGTCAGGCCCGTTTTGGGGAGGGAGGGGCTGAAGCTGGTGGGGAGGGATTGCTGTAGGGAGCCGGGAGAGCAGCAGGCGAGCAGGCCGGAGGTCGGGGGCTTGGTCCGAGTTTGCTGGCGCGCTGCCGGGCTGCCGGGCTTCTTCCGCAGGGCAGTTGTCAGGCTCCACCAATGGCGCGGGCGTGCGTCTTGGCCTGCGGTCCCCGGTGGGCCTGCGGTGTCCGGTGGGCTCAGCGGAGCTGTGGGCGCGCGCGGTCTTGGGTGTTGTGCCGCAGCAGTGAGCGCCCCGGCGCCGGCTGGCAGCGGCCTGCCGAGGGCTTCTTACAGGTGCTTCAAATCCGGGTGGGTACACACGGCCCCGGCGAAAGAAGGGGGCTTCTCCGGAGTGTGCTGGGCTGTCCAGCGTTCGATCCTTTCCCAGGACTCATCGGCAGCCATGACGCTTTTTCCGGATGTCGCTGGGCGACGACGAGCAGCGGCGAAGTGGATACGTGCGGATCGTTTTTTGGGCAGTGAGCTCTGAACCACTGAGGTCACCGAAAAACTGAGGTCACCGAAAGGCGTGCAGGGAGCAGGGCCCTGACCACTTCCTGGATACGGTGCCTGTGCTGGTCGACTGCGTGGGGAGCAGGCCACTTGCGCTCTCGGCGTCCCCCAGCGAGGGCACCGTCACGTCCCACCACCTCAGCAGCCCAGACAGCCCTCTCCCCCACCACCGATGGCACAGACGCTTCTCCGCCCGCCCCCATTGACGGCAGGGCGACTGTAGGGGCGGAGAGTGGAACAACCAGGTGTAGACCCTCAAGCGTGCACTCGGCGGCGACTTCTACCGCGTGAAGATCACCGACTGGACAGGAGCACCCGTGTCTCTACTCGCCGAGTACGGCGTCGCCGCGGCCCCCGGCCGAGGTGTCCTGGAGGTCTACGCCGCCGACTCCTACGTCGGCGACTCAGCGGCTCTGGTTGCCGCAAAGCAGGCGGTGGTGGTCTGCAAAGCTGTGGGCGACTACTTCGGCAGCTACCGCGGTTTACCGCGGTAAACCGCGGCCTCACCGGCTCTCGGCTCCCCACGTGTTCTCCGGTTTACCGCGGTAAACCGGAGAACACGTACGCCACTTGTCCCCTGTGGGCGAAATGCCGGTGTCAGTGCACGTGCGGGCCCGTTCCTCTGGAAAGATGCTCCGTGCCCGAAGTACCGGAACGCACGGGAAGCACACGGAGCATCAGATGACTGCTGCTGTCTATGTCGTATCCATCGACCCACAGGCCTCGACCGTCTGGTGGGCGAACAGGATCACCGACCTACCCTTCGACTTCTCGCAGGAGCACGAGACTCCCGAGAACTTGAAGATCCTCAAGGACACCGGGGCCAAGGTCCACGTCATCGCCAACCAGAAGGGCGGCGTCGGCAAGACCACCACCACCCTCAACCTCGGCGCTGTTGTCGCCGACGTCCTCAAGGGCACCGAGAGCCTGCTGCACGTCTTCATCGACACCCCCGGCAGCCTCCAGGACGAGAACCTTCTTCTCGAAGCCCTGAAGTACGCGCACGACGTGATCGTGCCCGTACCCCCCGAAGGCCTCGCCTTCGACCCCACGGCCCGCACCATCCAGAAGGTCATCGAGCCCAGCGGGCTGCCTTTCACCGTCGTGGTGAACAACTGGGATCCCCGAGACGGAACCGCCGACCTCGTCGACACAGAGCAGTACATCGACGCTCAGGGGTGGCCGCGCGCCCGCACGGTCATCCGCCGCTACAAGGTCCACACCCGCGCCTCAGTCGAAGGCAAGGTCGTGACCCAGTACCCGAAGAACCGCGTGGCCATGGAGGCCCGCGAGGACTTCTTCCGTCTCGCGATCGAGCTGGGCTACGGAGGTGGCGCCTGATGGCCGGCCGCCGCACCAGCCTCGCTTCCCTCGCCGGAGCGAAAGTCGACGACGTCCCCGGCAAGAGCGACCCGCTGCTCCTGACCCTGCCGCTGAGCAAGCTGGTCCCCACCCGCTTCAACCCGCGCCGCAACTTCGGCAGCGAGGACAAGCTCAAGGAGTTCGGGCTGGTCCTCAAGCAGCGCCAGCTACAGCCCGCCGTTGTTGTTTCCCGCTCCGGGTACCTGAAGCTGTGGCCGGACGAAGCGGAGCGTGTGGGCGACGCACCGTACGTCATCGCGAATGGAGAGCGCCGCTACCGCGCCTCCCTCGCCGTCGGACTCACCACCCTCAACGTGGTGCACAACGAGGATGTCGCAGCCAGCCGCGCCGACTTCCTGGACGCGGTCCTGTCCGAGAACAACGACCGCGAGGACCTCGACCCCATCGAGCGGGCGCTCGGTATCGAGACGATGGTCATCGAGCTCAACGGCGCGGACCAGGTCGCAGCCCACTACGGCAAGACCAAGGGCTGGGTCAGCCAACAGCGCAAGCTGCTCAAGCTCATCCCCGAACTCCAGACGCTGGTCAGCTCCGGTGAGCTTCCCGTTCGAGTCGCTCGCGACATCGCGGGCCTGCCCCCCGCGGAGCAGGAAGCAGCATGGCAGGCGGAACTCGCCCGCCGCGCCGAATCCAAAGCGGCTCCCCGCCCCAAGCGCGTCGTACAACCGAGAGGCGAGAGCCGGACGACGGTCCAGGGCGACGAGCAGCGGTTTACCGCGGTAAACCAGCCCGCGCCCCCGGAACCTGAGGTGAGCGACTCCGCTGAGACGAAGAAGCTGTTTACCGCGGTAAACAGCGCTCCCGCCGACACCCCGCCAAAGCTGGCGCCGGAGCTCAGCCTCGTCGCCCCTTCCACGGACAGCACCACCGCTGCGGTCCCACACCAGACATGGGCCAACGCAGCAGGCTCCCTGCCGTGGGATGAACCCCTGTGGTTCGACCAGCAGCTCCGCAAGCACATGTCGAAGGAGAACCGGGACAAGCTGGTCTGGCTGCTCCAAGGGGCGGACGAGACCGAGGCGTAACAGCGTCCCGGACGGCCGCGATGCCTTGTCCTGACATACCGAAGGCCCGTACCACCCTGTAGCTCAGTGGGGGAGTACGGGCCTTCTGGCGCTCGCCGGGGTGTCAGGCGGTCATTCAGCTTGGTGATGTAGGCACCACCTACGGGTATGGCACCGATGCCACGACCCGACGGGAACGCGGTGTGGGCGCCGGCTCCGACTTCAACGCGCGAACCCGGGGCACACTCAACTACGCGGGAACGCTGGAGCGAGAGGAATGGATAGTGAGTCCGGAAGAGCATGCCAGCCGTGCCAAACGCGCCTTATGGCTTACCTTTTCACTCGCGGTTGGGTTGAACCTGGCCGAAGAAGTGTGGCACCCACCTGGCAGCGCCTGGCTCACCGTACGCATCGCAGCGTCGGTCCTCTTCGCAGCCGCCTTGATCGCATGCATAGGCCTCTGGGTGGCTCGGTACCGGCAACGCAGAGCAGAGCAAGGCACGGCCCGGTACACGGCCTGACTCATATGTGCGCCGTGCAGAACCTCGTAGCGTCAGATCACGGGAGGCCAGCCCAGGCGGGTCATCCGGGCCACGGTCCGCCACCGCATCGGCCGGCGCCTGCCGCACGGAGTGCGTACGCCTTCGGTGAAGCCGCCGGCCCACGCCTTCAGGCCGCCCGCCGAGCGGGTGCGGGCCAGCGTGAGCACGATCCACACCCCCAGGTAGACCGGCACGAGGGGGGCGGGCAGGTGCCGTTTGGCGAGCCAGACCCGGTTGCGGGCAGTCATCCGGTAGTAGACCGCGTGCCGGGCCGGGGAAGTCTTGGGGTGCTGGAGCAGCAGCGCCGGTTCGTAGAGGACCTTCCATCCGCCGTCCAGGGCCCGCCAGGCCAGGTCGGTCTCCTCGTGGGTGAAGAAGAACTCAGCCGGCCAGTCACCGACCTGGTTCAGCATCGGCATCGCGAAGGCGTGGGCTCCGCCGAGGAACGCGGTCACCAGGCCGCGCCGCATGGGGTCCTTGGCGCGCAGCCGCGGGATGTGGCGGCGGGCGGTCTCGCCGTGCTCGTCGGCGATCCGGAAGCCGACGATGCCCAGCCGCGGGTCGGCGGCGAACAGGTCGCCGATCCGGCGGAAGACATCGTTCCGGACGAGGAGGCCGTCGTCGTCCAGCTCGACCACGACGTCGACGTCGCCGAACTCCCGGAGCCGGGCGATGCCGGTGTTGCGGCCACCGGGGCAGCCGAGGTTCTCCTCGTTCTCGATGACCGTCACCTCGCCGGGCAGTCCCGGGAAGTCCGGCAGCGGTGAGCCGTTGCCGACGATCACGATGCGTGCGGGCGCCACATCCTGCTTGACCACCGACGTGAGCAGCTCGTCGAGTTCCCGTGGCCGGTTCCCCATGGTCACGATCACGACCCCAAGGCGCGGCAGCTCCACAGCAAGGACTTTCTCTCGACGGCACCTGGCGAGGGGAGCCTATCCGTTCACCGCCGCGCCGCTGCCCGTACGGGCCCCGTTCGGGAGAGCATCCGCCGGGCGCCTCCGCAACGAGGCCAACCAAGGGCTCGGCTGGGGTCGGGCAGTGGTGCACGGCCAGTTGACCGCTCTATGCGCGCCGGCAGCGAAGTGCGCGGTGGAGGCGGGCAGTTGCCGTTCCGAGGAGTGAGGCGCTGATGAGCAAGCCCATCCGGTGCACATCGGCGAGGCCGTCCCATGCCAGTTCGCCCTGCTGGTGAATCACGAAGCCGTCGTAGAACAGCCAGCACACGGCGGCTATGAGCGGTACCGCGTGGAGATGCGCGTGCGCGCTCACGACGGCCGTCAGTGCGCAGTAGGCGGCCAGGGCGGCCGCCGGGTGGTGCAAGCCGCCGGTCAAACCCAGCACGGGCAGCAGCCCCGCTGACCCTGCGAACATGAACGCACAGACCACGGAAGTCGAATATGTGCACGGCCCAAAGCTCTCGTGGACAGAGGCCGCACTCCTGGGCGCGCGCCGCGGGGCGCAGAACATGGTGCCTCCCCTCACCGATGAGCCGACCGGCTCCCCTCCACTGTGCGCCGGAATGAGGGCTGGAAAAATGGCAGGACCAGCCACATGAGCCTGTTCGGCGCTGTCACCGTGCGCGGGCGCGCGGAGTGAAGGAGAGCGGAGCGGTGGGGGAGGGGAGGAGCACGGCGAGCGCGCACCGGTGGTTCGTGCGACGGAGATCGTGGTGTGCCTCCCCGCCGGCTCCGGACTGGAACAGTCGGTGACCGCGGGGTCACGCCACGGCAACAGCCTGTGCCGTCTCCCGTCGGCACGCGGATCGAAGACGGCGGGGGGCGTCGGCGCGATATCGTGGAGTCCTGTTATCTGCGGTTTTTGATCTGGCAGGAGTGCCCGCGTGCCCGAGGACCCCATCGCCCACAGTGAGCTCGCTGCCCTGACCCGGCGTTTCGAAGAGGTCGCGGAGAAGCACGACCGTGAGTTCGGGATCATCAAGTCCGACCTCACCGCGGTGCGCCTCCAGGTCGGCAACCTGGACCAGAAGGTCGAGGCGCTCAGCAGCAAGATCGACCGGAACCAGGCCCAGATCATCGAGCTGCTCACCCAGCTCGTGGGGCAGCGCCCCGCGGCCGACTGAACGCCCCGAGGATCCGGTGCCGGGTCCTCGCCTGTACGTGATGGTGGCCCCGACCAGGTATCCGGTCGGGGCCACTCTCTCTCAGCCGCCAGCCGCCAGCCGCCAGCCGCCGTCTATGGGTGGAACTGGCTCAGCGCCCAGATCGCCCAGACGAGCACGGCCGGCGGGATCACGATGGCCGCGGTGCCGAGCGCGATGCCCGCCAGGTCCGGAGAGCGTCGCCTCCCTTTCGGCCCTGCATCCCGCGCAGCGCGACGACGCCGGAGACCACCGCCTGAGTCCTGCGAGCGGGAGCCGGCGGCGGTCGGCCTGGTCGACGCGGTGCGGTGCGTGTGCGCGGAGGGGGGCTCCATGGCTACTCACGTTGGCTTGAGGGTCACTTGAGGCCTGCTTGAGGCCTGAGTGAGGCCTGAGTGGGGCGGATACCGGGGCGGAGGCGGTGGGCAGCGACTGAAGCGGAGCGACCGGCGTGCTGCTCAGTCGCTCCGTCGGTCTCCGCGAAAACCGCTGGTCAGAGGCTTGCTCCTGGGAAAACAGCGACTGAAGCGACTCAAGGTCGGGGTATGTGGAGACATTCGCGTGTGTGCGTGTGTGCGCGTACGCTTCATATATAGGGGTCTTGAGTCGCTTCAGTCGCTGTTTTGGGGTGTGTGCCCTCTCTTACCTGCGGTTTCTCGGAGAGAAACTGACAGCGACCGAAGCGGAGTTCAGTCGCTGCGGTCCGGGCCTGGGTCTCAGGTGTCGGCGATCGTCCCACCCGCCCCAACTGCACGCATTTTCATACCCGTTTCGCTAACCTGTTTCTCTGGATGAGTCGCTTCAGTCGCTGACGGGGGAAATGCATGGCTGCTGAGCTGTGGTTTCCACGCAGCGAACAGTCGTTCGGCGGGCGGGCGTTGGCGACAGCAAGGTGGTGCGCGGGCAGAGGCTGGCCTGTCCATCCCCTGTCCGCCGGCCGCAAGACTCCCGCGGGCAACTGCGAGGCGTGCCGGGCTCCGGGGCACACGCATGAGGGCTGTACGTGTCTGCGGGAGGGCCGTTGGTGCCACGGGTTCCGTGCGGCCACGCTGGACCCGGGCCGCATCGGGCGCTGGTGGGGGCCCGGGGGCCGTGACCGGATGGGCGTCGGTGTCTCCTGCGGGCCCGCGGGACTGGTCGTCATCGATGTCGACGCGCACCCCCAGTCGCTGCCCGCCCGCTCGCGTCTCCTGCCGGGCATCCCCATCGCCGACTCCGTCGACCTGGGCGGGCTCGCCAACGGCTTCCACACGCTGGGAGTGCTGGCCGCCCTGCGGGGCGCCGCGCATCCGGCCCTGGACGCCGGGACCCTGCGCGTGCGTACTCCTTCCGGCGGCCTGCACGTCTGGTACCGGGCCCACCCCGGCCACCGCTGGAAGTCGTCGACGGGTTCCGGCAACGGCCCCGCGCTGGCCTGGCAGGTCGACATCCGGGCTCACGGCGGCTACATCGTCGCGCCCGGCACCACCACGCCGCACGGCGGCTACGCGCCCCTGGGCGGCGCCCGTGAGCCCGCCCTGCTCCCCGACTGGCTCGCCGCCGAGCTGCATCGGACCGGACATCTCGCCCCGGCCCGGCAGGCGCCCCCGCGCGGCTCCGTGCCTCCCCCCAGGGCCCGGCTCGCCGTCGCGGCGGCCGGAGGCGGGCACAGCGCCGCCTCGAAGGCCCTGGAGAAGGTGCTGGCCGAAGTGGCGTCCTGCGCGGCCGTACCGGAGGGCGCCGCGTTCTCGGAGAAGCTCAACCGTGCCGCGTACACCGTGGGCGGACTCGCCGCGGCCGGGCACCTGTCCCGGGCCGAGGCCGAGCGGACCCTCACCGAGCTCGCGGCCGACGTACGCCCCGGGCAGGAACGGCGCTGCGAGGCCATCATCCGCAGCGGCCTGCAGGCCGGCGAGCGCCGCCCCCTCGCTCTCGGGGGCCGGACATGAACAGCCATGACGACAAGGCCCTGTTCAACTTCGACGCCGAGAGCGTGGCCGTCCAGATCCTGGCGGAAGCCGAGCGTCCGCAGGCGAAGACGCAGATGCCGCAGCAGCGCGGCGGGGAATCCTCCGGGATCGCCGCCCCCCAGGGGCTGTTGCCCGACACGCTCACCGACCGCGGCAACGCCAAGCTGTTCGTGAAGCTGTACGCGGACGACTACCGGCATGTGCCGGGCCTCGGCTGGTACCGCTGGGACGGCACCCGCTGGCAGCTGGACGAGGACGACACCGTGCTGTGGGCCGCCGGTGACCTCGCCGAGGCCATCGCCACCGACGACCCGCGCGGCGTCCAGTCCACGGCCTCCCTGCTCCAGCACCGCCGCCGGGCCCTGTCCACCAGCGGGATGAACGCGATGCTCACCCAGGCCCGGTCGGCCCCCGGCATGGTCCTCAACGCCGCGCGTCTGGACGCCGACCCGTACACCCTGTGCACCCCCGCGGGCATCGTCGACCTGCGGACCGGCATCGTGCGCAGGGCGGAGCCGGGCAAGGACTTCCACTCCCGCTCCACCTCGCTGCCGCCACGGCCCGACCCCACCCCGCGCTGGATGCGGTTCCTCGCCGACACCTTCGGGGACGGGCCCGAGGGCGCCGAGATGATCGACTTCCTGCACCTGCTGCTGGGCTACTCGGTCACCGGCGACGTCGGTGGGCAGGTCATGCCGTTCCTGTTCGGCTCCGGCAAGAACGGCAAGTCGGTGCTCCTGGACGTCCTGATGAAGCTCCTGGGCGACTACGCCGACGCCGCCCCGCCGGGCTTCCTGATGGCCCGCCCCTACGAGGGCCACCCCACCGACCTCGCCGAACTCCACGGCCGCCGCGTCATCGTGTGCAGCGAGGTCAAGCCGGGCGACAAGTTCGACGAGGCCCGGGTCAAACTGCTCACGGGCGGCGACCGGATCAAGGCGCGGCGGATGCGGCAGGACTTCTTCTCCTTCGAGCCCACCCACAAGCTCTGGCTGCTCGGCAACCACCGGCCCGAGGTCGGCAGCGGCGGCTTCGCGTTCTGGCGGCGGATGCGGCTCATCCCGTTCGAACGGATCGTCTCCGACGAGCGCAAGGTCGACAACCTCGCCGACATCCTGGTCACCGAGGAGGGACCCGGCATCCTCAACTGGCTGATCGAGGGAGCGCGTCGCTATCTGCGGGGCGAGAAGGATCTCACCGGACCCGAGAGAGTGCGCATCGCCACGACGGCGTACGCGGAGTCCGAGGACCACACCGGGCGCTTCGTCGGCGAAGCCTGCGTGGTCGGCCCCGAACTGCGGGCGGAACAGGCACAGTTGTACGCCGCGTACCGGGCGTGGTGTCACAATGAGGGCGCTCCCGCTCTCTCGTCCAGGGCTTTCGCCGCCCGCATCCGCGAGGTCGTGGGACTGGAGTCGCCGAAAGAGATGATCCTCTCCAACCAGCGCAAGTACTACCCGGGCATCAGACTGCTCACGAAGTCCGCCGACGAGGAGACAGCATGAGCGCCCTCATCGAGGGGGAGGAGATCTCCCACGAGGTCGAGCTGGTGTGGCTCGAGGACATCGACGACCTGGATTACGTACGCCAGAGCCTGGACCGGCTGCCCAGCCGCCGCGGCAGGCCCTCCTACCACCGCGACGGACGCATGGTCGGCTACGCGCTGCTCGGCCCGCAGGCCAAGGCGTCCCGCTCCTCGGGAACGTTCCGCCGCCGGGTGTTCTGGCTGCTGCCGCACGACCGGGACTCCGAACCGGCGGGCCTGTACGCGGGTTCGGCGCCGGCGGAGGCCATCGATCCGCGGACCCTGGCCCCCGGCAGCAAGGGCTACAAGACGGAGCGCTCGGAGGGCGGACCACCCTCGCGGGCCATGCGGGAGATGGGCATCACGTTGCCGCTGTGACGGCCTGGGCCGCCCGGCACCGGCCGCAGGTCACCGTCCCGCCGGTGCTTGGTGGTGGCGAAAGTGCTTACACGACACCCAAAAAACAACCGGGCAACCGGTATATTTTTCTCCCGGTCGGGTGGAACGCCTTCCTGTTGCCCGGCCAGGGGGAGCGACTGCAATGGCGTGTTTCCGCACAGACGTGGTGATCGTGGGCGGAGGCCCCGTCGGGCTGCTGCTCGCCGCTGAACTCGCCGCCTACGGCGTGCGCACGGTGGTCCTGGAGGAACGCGCCGAGGTGTCCGGACACCCCAGGGCCACCACCTTGCACGCCCGCACCGGACAGATCCTCGCGCGCAGGGGCCATCTGCCCGCCCCGGCATGGCCGTTGCGCTCGGGGACCGTCAGCACACCCTTCCACTTCGCCGGCCTGTGGGGTCTCGACCTCACCGCTGCCGCGACCGAACCGGAGCCGCTGATCAAACGGCCGCAGGCCGACCTCGAGCGACTCTTCGAGGCACGGGCACTGGCCGCGGGGGCACAGGTGCTGCGCCACCACCGCGTCAGCGGCATCGACCGGCAGGGGAGCGGCGTGACGGTGACCGCCGAACACCCCCGCGGACGCGCCGAGTTCGAGGCCGCCTACGTCGTCGGGGCCGACGGTGCCCGCAGCACGGTGCGGACCCTCACCGCGATACCCTCCGACGTGACCGCGCCGACGATGGCGGCCATGGTCGGAGTCGTGCGGTGCGACGGGGCGCAGGCACCGGAGCCCGGCTGGCACCGCACACCGCGCGGGAGGGTGGTGGCCAAGCGCACGGCCGAGGGCCGGCTGCACCTGCGGGCGGTCGACTGCCTGAGAGCGCACACGGACCACAGGCTGCCGCTCGGCATCGAGGAGTTCCGCCGGGAGATGTCGCGGATCATGGGCCGGGACATCGCCATGGACGAACCGCGCTGGCTGAGCCGCTTCAGTGATTTCTCGCGCCTCGCCCGCACCTACCGCTCGGGGCGGGCCCTGCTCGTCGGGGACGCCGCCCATCTGCATTTCCCCATCGGCGCCCAAGGGCTGAGCACGGGTCTGCTCGACGCCCTCAACCTGGGCTGGAAACTGGCCTTCACCGTCCGGGGCGCGGCCGCCCCGGGGCTGCTCGACTCCTACGACGCCGAGCGCAGACCCGCCGCGGCGCGCCTCCTGGAGCAGATCCATGAGCAGACGGACCTGATGCGGCCCGGCAGGACACCCGACTCGCTGGAGGAACTGGCCGCCCGGAGAGGCGCGGCGGACGCCGGTGCGGAGCTCGAACGGATCGGGCTCACGGTCAGTGGTCAGGACGCCGTGCTGCCGCCGCGGTCAGGTCAACCCTCCGCGTGGGAGGGACAGTTCCTCACCAACCGCGAACTGGGCACGGACGACGGCCCCACCGATGTCATCCGCCTCCTGCGGGACGGACGCATGCTCCTGCTGCGCTTCGGATCCCCGGGGTCCGCGCGGGCGTCCGGCGTGCCGCACGCCCTGCGGCACGTGCTGCGCGAAGTGCGCGCGGCGCCGGTGGCCGGCTGGCCGCGCGGCGCGCTGCTCCTGCGGCCCGACGGCTACGTGGCCTGGGCCTCGGACACCGCCGACGACCTCGGCGGGCCGCTGGACCAGTGGCTCGCGCCGGCGGGCGGGGCTCAGGCCGAGGCGCCCGCCAGCTCTTCCGCCTCCATGAGCGCCTGGATCTCGGCGTAGATCGCCGCGCCGCGCTCGGGCGCGAGGTCGAGTGTGGTGAGCACGGAGGACTGCACGACGTTGGGCATGATGTGGCGCAGCAGCACCGACGTCCGGTGGTTCAGGTCCGTGTAGCCGCTGACGGCCTGGGACATCGACTGGACGCCCGCGTAGGCGCCCACCACGAGGTCCGCCGTGTCGGAGGGCACGACGTGCGGCAGCAACTCGCCCTGCTCCTTGGCCGCGTCCAGGAGGAGGGTCATCCCCTTGCCCCAGTCCTGGAAGGACGTCCCGCGGTCGAGCTCCGACGCGTGCTGGTCCATGGCCAGCCGGACCCCGGCCCGGACCATCGGGTCCTTCTGCAACCGGTACGTTTGCAGGAGAACCGTGTCGATGACCTCCTGCGCCTTGCAGGCGCGGGGCGGGACGACCCCCATGTGGCGCCCCTGCGCCGCCATCACGCCGTACGCCAGGTCCTCTTTGGACTGGAAGTGGAAGTACAGCGCGCCCTTGGTCACGCCAGCGGCGTTGAGGATGTCCGTGATGGTGGCCGCCTGGAAGCCGTGCTCCTCGAACACTGAAGCCGCGGCGACCAGAATCGTCCGTCGTGTGCGGATCGCGCGGTCTTGTTTCGGCATGTTTCCACCGCCTCCGAGATCAGGGAACCTTGTGGAGGCCCACATAAAAAAACCGTCAAGTTCGTATCTTAGCTCCTTTGCGTGTCGGTCGTCAGGGACAGGGACGTGATCGAGCCCATGCCGGAGTCGCTCCGGGCGGTGCCGGAGCTGCCGCGGTCGTGCGGGGGACAGCCGGAGCGCGGAGCGCTCTACAGCCGGACGGCGGTGACGGTGGTCCGGAACATCTCCTCGCCGCCCTGCTCGCCGATGATCCGGACCCGGTCGCTCCCGAGGTCCTCGGGCGTTTGCACGGCCTGGATGAAGCACGGCGCGTCGAGCTCGACGTAGCGCAGGTACTCGGACTCGACCTCCACGGGCACCAGGCGGGCCGGGTCGCCGAGGACCGCCGTCGCCGCCTGCCGGGCGGCCTCGGTCAGGAGCATGCCGGGCACATGGTCGACGGGGTGGTCGAAGAGCACGGGGTGGCGGGTGTCCACGCGCAGTTGCCACCGGTGGTCGCCGCCGACCGGGGAGAGCACCACGTCGGTCGGCGAGAGGCGGCCCACGCTCTGCGGCGGCACCGGCGCGGTGAGCGGGATCTGCAGGTGACCCTGGTTGCCGCGCAGCCGGCGGTAGGCCCGCGGCGCGATGCAGGTGTAGGTGATGCGGCCGGTGGCGACAGCCTCTCCGTCCCGGTGGATCACCGCGTCGTAGCGGGCTCCGGTGTGCGTGTCCCGGCGCTCGCGCACGTCGCTGAACGTCACCTCGATGTCGAGGTCCGCGGGGGTGTGGCCGACGTGGAGCAGCTCGGGCCGCACCGACATCGCGAAGGTGTGCATGAGGAACTGATGGCCGACCGGTACGCCGAGCTCCGTGTGCGGGAGCAGGAAACCGACCTGTCTGATGGTCTCGGCGGCCAGCAGCGGGTCGTGGTACGTCCCTTGGAGCGGCGAGTAGAAGCTGTGGCTGCGGGGCCACTGGGCCGTCACCCCGAACCGCAGGTCGTCGATGCGTCTTTGGCCGGTGAGCAGCACTTCGGCGAGGGCTGCCCGGTGGACGAACTCCTTGGGCACCGTGGTGGTCAGCCGCATCGGCGGACGGTCCGCGGGCCAGGGGTCCCGCAGGACCGGGCCCTCGGGTATGCGCTGCAAGGTGTCGTCTACGGGGCTGAACGTGTTCGTGGACATGTTGATCCCCCAGGGTCGCGACTGGAGAGAGCGCCCGGGCGGGGCGCTCTCGCGGCCCTCAACATACAGACCAACCGGTTTATTTTCTATGCCTGTGAAAGCGCCGCTGCGTTGCGGAAAATGGAGGTTCTGCTTCCGACCTCTCGGGTCAGAACGGTCGATAAGCGCGCGCCCAATGTACCGCGCGATGACCGGAAGTCGACCTGGACCGGAGTCTTGCCGGCCCTCCCTGCCGCGGGCCGTGCCGGGATACGTGAGACACGTGTGGGGCGGACGTGTGAGGTGGACGGGCGGGCGCCTCACCGGACGGGCTCGACCGGTGCTCCGACGGGGGCGGCGGCCGGCGCGGGGCCGCGTTCGGCGTCCGTCACGCGCTGCCGGGATCGGACGGTTCCGGGGCCAGGGCGGCGACCACCTCCGGCTTGGCCAGGCACGGCAGGATGAAGCGCCAGAAGCCGGCCAGCGCGCCGGGCGAGAGCCAGCGGGGATCGGCGTCGCCGAGCACCTCAAGGCCGGTGGTGGCCGCAATGACCGGCACGCTGGCGTCCTCGGGGCGCACATGCTCGGCGAGCAGCCCCTCCGCCTCGGCCGCGGCCAGCAGCCGGCGGACGCAGGCATGCCACTCCTGGCGCAGATCCGGGCCGGTGCGCTGCGGTGTGCGGCAACTGAGGTGGAACCCGGCCCGCGCCACGACATCGTGCCGCAGCGCTTCGGCCAGGGCGTGCGAAGCGGCGGTCAGCCGCTGCATGGCGTTCATGCCGGGGACCTGGGCCGCGCGCACCGCGCCCCGCAGGGCGTCGGCCGCCGCCGTCTCGACGGTCGAGGCCACCGCGGCCTTGTTCGCGAAGTGGAAATGCAGGGCCCCGGCGCTCACACCGGCGCTGGAACTGATCTCCGCCAGCTTCGCCTGGACGTACCCGCAGCGTTCGAACGTCTCGGCCGCCGAGCGGATGAGCGCGTCACGGGTGTGTACGGCACGTTGTTGCGTCATGCGGGAACTCCTCCGGGAAGGACTGCTGCACGGAGAAGCATAAAACCAGCGTGCCGGTTTCTTTTCCGTCTCTGAAGATTATGGCCGGTTTGCGCCGGATGCTCGGACAGGTATGGAGCTTCCGTGTCTTCTGTGTCGATCTCGCTCCGCAGGGCGCGACGAGCCGGCGGACCGTCGGCCGGTCACCGGTTCTCACCTTGGGCGTTGACGGTGTGAGCGAGGCCCGTGGGGGCCCGGCGGGCAGGGTACCCGGCCGTTGCGATACGTTGCCCTTACACCCTTCGCGCCCTCGGCTGTTAAGGATTCAACAAAACCAACTGCGCGGTTTGTTTTCTAGGATATCGCGGAAAATACGACATGTTCACCGGGCCGTGCCGGAGGCGGGTCGTGGTGGAGAGGTGAGTGATGGCCAAGCAGGAGAGAGCGGTCCGGACCCGCGAGGCTTTGATCCGGAGCGCCGCCGAGGTGTTCGCGCGCGAAGGGTACGCGTCGGCATCGCTCGCCCACATCAGCAGACGGGCCGGGGTCAGTAACGGGGCGCTCCACTTCCACTTCGAGGCGAAGCGGGAGCTGGCCCGCGCGGTGGAGGACGAGGCGGCGCGCAGGCTGCGGGTGATCATCGGTGATGTGCCGGCCGACGGCGTACGGCGTGACGCGCTACAGGGCCTGGTGGACGCGACCCACGGGCTGATGGCCGGTCTGGCGGAGGACGTCGTCGTGCGGGCGGGCTTCGAGCTGGGGAGCGAGCCCGCGCTGGGGGCGAAGGCGGGCGTGCGGCGCTACTGGCAGGGGTGGGTCGAGGACATGCTCGTGCGCGCGGAGCGGGAGGGCTGCCTCGCGGACGGCGTGACGCCCGAGGGGGTGGCGCCCGCCATCGTCGCGGCCACCGTGGGCTTCGAGGTGCTGGGCGGCACGGACAGCGGTTGGCTCACGGGGCGGCGCATCGACGCGTTCTGGGAGTTGGTCCTGCCGCGGCTGACCGGCGAAGCGGTTTGAAAGCTGCCGTCCAAACAGACCTAGCAGCCTGTTTCTAGGCACTTCCGGCGGTTCTGGGGTCCTTGAAGTCTGCCGGACATTTTCCGTGCGCTCACTGCACAAACCCTCTCGTACGTCTGTGACGAGGGGGTTTCTGTCGTTCGTGGTCCAGTCCCTCCAGGCTTGAGGTGTGCTCAAGGGGCGGATGGGAGGTTACGAAAACAGCGAGAGCGGTTTGGTATTGACAAACCGGACTGCTGGTTTTTTACTGGTGGCACCGGATAGCCCGGGATACAGGCCACAGACGAA
This sequence comes from Streptomyces sp. G44, assembly GCF_016905445.1. GTDB lineage: Bacteria > Actinomycetota > Actinomycetes > Streptomycetales > Streptomycetaceae > Streptomyces. The sequence continues at coordinate 11,504 of NZ_JAFEXF010000062.1, read as the reverse complement.
CTGGGGGAGTCGGCGTGGACATCGATGTTCTGGGTCCGTTGGGTGTGAGAGTGGACGGGTTTGCCGTGATGCCCACGGCGCCGAAGCCCCGAAAGGTTCTGGCGTTGCTGGCGTTGCACGTGGATCGGGTGGTGCCGGTCGGGGTGCTGGTGGAGGAGTTGTGGGGCGAGCGTCCGCCGCGTTCCGCGCGGACGACGTTGCAGACGTACATCTTGCAGCTGCGCGAGTTGATCGGTGCGGCCCTCGAGCGGGGTGGCCACGCGGCGCCGGGGGAGGGCGGCTCGTCGGCATCGGCGAAGGACGTGCTGGTGACGGCTCCGGGCGGGTATCTGCTGCGGGGGGACGGCGGCGCCAGCGATGTGCGTGAGTTCGAGCGTCTCGCGGGCCTCGGATACCGGGCGATGGACGCGGAGGACTTCGCGGGTGCCGCCCGGTATCTGGGGGAAGGCCTGGCGCTGTGGAGCGGGACGGCGCTGGCGGACGTGACGACGGGTACGCAGCTGGACATGGAGGTGCGCCGGCTGGAGGAGACCCGGCTGTGCGCGCTCTACCAGCGGATCGAGGCCGACCTTCGGCTGGGCCGGCATCGGGAACTGCTGGGTGAGCTGACGGTGCTGGTGAGCCGGTACCGCACGCATGAGAACCTGCACGGCCAGTTCATGCTGGCCCTCTACCGGTCGGGGCGCCGAGGCGAGGCGTTGAGCGTGTACCAGCGGCTGCGTCAGTCACTGATCAGCGAGCTGGGACTTGAGCCCTCCGTCGAACTCCGCCGCTTGCAGGCGGCCATCCTGAAGACCTCCGAGCCCACCCCGCTCTCCGTACGCTCCGAAGGTCTCGCCGGCGGTGCGCGGGACCGTCTCGTCCCGGCCAGTTGACGGCCGCGTCCCGCGGCTGACGCCTGCGGGCAGCCCCCGCCCCGCCCGCTCCCGGACAGCCTGACCCAGGCTCTCCGGGAGCGGGCGGGGCGTTCTGCCGTCCGGGTGCCGCGTCGGCGGGCGGACGCCTCACGACCGTGAACACCGTGCCAGCGGCTTTCCCGCACCTCCCGCACCTCCCGCACCTCCCGCGCCTTCCGCTCGTCTTACTCCTCCCGCTGCTCCCGCACCTTCCGGAGCAAGGCCTCCTGGTCCCGGACCAGTTGCTCGACCCGGGCCTGGAGACGTGCCACCTCCGCCGACAGGTCAGCCGGCCGGGAGCGCGGCGCCGTCAGCGCGGGGGAGTGGTTGAGGATCGCCTCCATGCGGGCCCGCATGGCCGGGCCCGGTTCTATGCCGAGGGTGGTGACGAGGCGGCGGCGCGCGCGTTCGTAGACGCTGAGGGCCTCCGCCTGCCGACCGCCCCGGTACAGGGCGACCATCAGCAGGTCGTAGAAGCGCTCGCGCAGCGGGTGGTCGGCCGTCAGCCGCTCCAGGTCCGAAATGATCCTCGCGTATCTGCCGCACTCCAGGCTCGCCTCGTACAGGACCTCCAGGGTGATGAGCCGCTGCTCCTCCAGGCGGTCCGCCTCGGCCGAGCAGAGGGGCCCGCGGCTGCTGTCCTGCAAGGCCGGGCCCTGCCATAACGCCAGGGCCTGGCCCAGGAGTTCCGTCGCGTACCGGGGGTCGTCGGGGACCACCGCCCTGCCCTGCCCGGACAGCCGGGTGAAGCGGGCCACGTCGGTCGAGGCCCGGCCCAGGGTCAGCAGGTATCCGGTGGGCAGCGTGCTGATCCACTCGTGGCCCGGCGCGGGCAGCAGTCTGCGCAGCCGGGCGACATGGGCTTGCAGGGCATTGGGCGCGTTGGCGGGCGGCCGGTCGCCCCACAGCTCCTCCACCAGCCGGTCCACGGACAGGAGTTCCCCCGCGTGGGTGACCAGGGTGGCGAGCAGGGCCCGCTGCTTGGGACCGGAGGGCACGATGCCCGCCCCGCCGGAGCCGTCGTGCACGGTCACCGGACCCAGCAGCCGGAACTCGGTCACCCCGCCGCGTACCGGGGCCGGCGCGGCGAGGTCGAGCACGGTCATCGCGGCACCGCGGACAGCCCCCGGGCCAGGAGCCGGGCCCGGCGCACGTCCTCCTGGATCCGGCCGGCGACCTCCGGGAGCCGGTCCCGGAAGTAGAAGTGGCCGCCGTCGAACAGGCGCGGGCCCATGAAGTGCGCGGAGGCGGCGGCCCAGCCCGCCAAGCGGTGCGGCGGCGCCACCTGGTCGCGGGTGCCGCCGTAGACCGAGAGGGGCACCGGCAGCGGCGCGGCCAGTGGCCCGGTGCGCCAGGTCTCGCTGACGCGCAGGTCCGCGCGGATGGCCGGGGCGAACAGCTCCCACAGCTCCTCGTGGGCGAGGACCGAGGGCGAGGTGCCGCCCATCTCGGCGAGCTCCCGGCGCAGTTCCGCGTCGGACAGCAGATGCCGGCGCGCGCCGTTCCCGTCGGGGTGCAGCGCTCCGTGCGCCGAGACGCCGAGCCACAGGGGCGGTGTCCGGCCCTTCTCGACGAGCCGGCGGGTCAGTTCGTACGCGATCAGACCGCCCATGCTGTGCCCGAAGAACGCGAAGCGGCCGGTCAGTTCGGGCCCGAGCTCGTCCAGGAAGTGCTCGACCAGCGCCCCCGCGTCACGCAGCGGCGGACGCGCGTCGCGTGGGCCGCGGCCCGGCGCGTCGGGGGTCCGCACCTGCCAGCCGGCCGGGAAGCGGGGCGGCCAGTCGCGGTACATCAGATGGGAACCACCGGAGTGGTGGAACACGAACAGGCGCAGCTCCGGCATGGCGACTCCATCGACGAGGCACTCCGGCGCCCGGCCCGGTGACCAGGGTCCCGGACACGGGGCGGGGAGCTCGGACGATAGCCGCCTCCCGGCCGCGCCGGCATGGGCGCGAGCGGGCTTCGAACCGTGCTGCACGCATCCTCGAGAGGCGTGGCATACGCCCCGGCCGCCGCTTGTACAGGGCCGCTTGAGGGCGGGTCCAGCCAGGCGGGGGACAGCGGGAATCGGGTCTAGCGTGCTAGCGACCAAGGCCGCCACTCGATGGGTCAACGGCAGGGCCGTCAGTCGATGGCGTACGGGAGGAAACCGTGGAGATTCAGGTTTTGGGGCCACTGAGCGCCGAGGTCAACGGTGTCTCGATCGTGCCCACCGCGAGCAAGCCGCGTCAGCTCCTCGCCGTCTTCGCGTTCTATCCGGGCCGTATCGTGCCGGTGGCCACGCTCATGGAGGAACTGTGGGGCACCGAGCTGCCGCAGAGCGCCATGACCACGTTGCAGACGTACGTCCTTCAGCTCCGCCGCCGGCTCGGTACCGCCATGGGGCCCGACTCCCCCGGCGACGCCAAGGAGGTCCTGGCCACCCGGCACGGCGGGTACGTCATGCAGATACCGGCCGACTCGGTGGACCTGCACCGCTACGAGCAGCTTGTCGCGGACGGCCGGCGGGCCTTCGAGGAGGGCGCGGACGGTCAGGCGTCCACGCTGCTCAGAGGCGCCCTCGACATGTGGAACGGGGCCCCGCTGGTCGACGTACGCGCGGGAGCGATCCTCTCCATCGAGATCATGCGGCTCAACGAGTCGCGCCTGGTCACCATCGAGCGGCGCATCGACGCCGACCTGCGTCTGGGGCGGCACAACGAACTCATCGCGGAGCTCACCGACCTGGTGGCCCGCCATCCGCAGCACGAGGGACTGCACTCCCAGGCGATGATCGCCCTGTACCGCTCCGGGCGGCAGGCGACGGCACTGGACGTGTACCGCAAACTGCGCAAGCGGCTCATCGACGAGCTCGGCGTGGAGCCTTCACCGCAGCTTCAGCGGGTGCACCAGATGATGCTCACCGTCGACCCCGCGCTCGACGTGGTGGCGGGGGAGCGGCGCACCTCGACGTTCGATCTCTATGTCGCCTGAAGTCCGGGTCCACGAGCGCCCGTTCACGTCTGCGGGCCCTGCGGTAGGGTCACTGCGGCGATGCGGGCGCCGCAGGTCGCACCGGGTGGGCAGGCAGGGGGGCGGGCATGACCAGGCCGTTTCGTTTTGGCGTGAACATGATGAAACCGGCGGGGGGCGCGGAGTGGCGGGACCGGTGCCGCCGGGCCGAGCAGCTCGGGTACGACGTCATCCTGGTCCCGGACCATCTGGGAATGGTCGCGCCGTTCCCGGCGATGGTGGCCGCGGCCGCCGCCACCCGGCGCCCCCGGGTCGGCACCTTCGTGCTGAACACCGGTTTCTGGAACCCGGCGCTGCTGGCCCGCGAGGTGGCCACCACCGACGCGCTCACCGGCGGACGCCTGGAAGTGGGCCTCGGCGCCGGCTACGCGCAGGCGGAACACGAGCGGGCCCGACTGGAGTTCTTCCCGCCCGGCGGCCGCGTCCGCGCCGTTGAGCACATGGTGCGCGAACTGGAACGGCTGCCGGCAGACCCGGCCCATGCGCCGCGGGCCGCGCAGCACCCGCGGCCACCGCTGCTGATCGGCGGCAACGGCGACCGGATGCTGCGCCTGATGGCCGAGCACGCCGACATCGCGGCGTTCACCGCGACCGCGGGTCACTCCGACGGGCTCCGGGTGCTCCTGACGCCTGAACAGCTCGACGAACGGGTCGCCGTCTACGAGAAGTTCGCCGCCGGGCGGGCCGTGCCCGCCGAGCGGAATCTGCTGGTGCACTTCGTCGAGATCACCGGCGACCGGCGCGCGACGGCCCGCCGGCTGCCGAAGGTCCACGCCGGACTGACGGAGGAGGAACGCCTGCGCCTGCCGGTCATGCTGTTCGGCACCGTCCAGCAGATCGCCGAGCAGCTGCGCGAGCAGCGCGAGCGGTTCGGCTTCTCCTACATCGTCGTCCTCGACCACGCGATGGACGCCTTCGGCCCGGTGATCGCGGAACTGGCCGGCGGCTGACCTTGGCCGGCGGTCCGCCCGCGGACGGAGCCGCGGGGCCCCGGCCCTGACGGCGGCGCCGCTACGAAGCGCCCGCGGCCGGCACGGCGGGACGCCGCGGCAGCGACCGCACCGCCGACTCCGCGTGCCGCTTGGCCAGCGCGAGGGTCGCCAGCGACGTACGTCCGATGGACTCCCGCAGACAGTGCCGGGCCAGGACCGCCCTGGACGGGGCCCGGGAGGCCGGCCCCAGGGCGTACACGCCTGACCCGGGCAGCGCCCGCACGGCGTCGGCGTCGAGCAGCACCCGGTGCTGGGCGACCACGCGCACGCCGTGCTCGCCGGGCAGGACCGACCACTCTCCGGTGTGCGCGGCCACCGGTGCGGCCGGCGCGGTCTCCTTGTAGACGATCCGCCCGGCGTGCGGGAAGCACAGGCGCACCGCCCCCGTCTCGCGCTGCGCCCCGTCGGGCAGCGCCACCGCGTAGTCCAGGAGTTGCAGCCCGGCGGACGGCTCGGTCAGCCGGAGGCGCCGTACGTGCGGCAGGAGGCCGGGCCAGTCCGCGGCCCGGTACAGGAAGTCGTAGACCAGCTCTCCCGGCCCGTTCACCCACACGGACTCCTCGAAGGCCAGCACCAGGTCGTCCACCCCCGCGCGGCTCTCGGCGACGCGGCGCAGACTCTCCAGCTCCGCGCGGGCGCCGCGGCTCGTGACACGCGCGACCTCGTCCGCGTCGTCGCCGTGCTCGCCGTGCTCGCCGAGGACCGTGAACGCGTGCCGCACCGTCACCACGCTGCCGCCTGCCGCGGTCTCCTCCACGGTCCACTCGCCGCCCATCGACTCGACGGGCGCCGCGGGCCGCAGCTCCTGGAACGCGATGCGCCGCTCATGCGGGTACTGCTCCCGCGCCACGAACGAGGACCTGATGGAACCGCCCGCGTCCTCCCACACCCGAAGGCGCTCCCGGGCCCCGTCGAAGTCGAGGCGCTCGACGTGCAGGACGGACGGGCAGTACAGCGGCCTGCGGACGCCGTCCGCGAGCAGGGCGTAGAGCGCTCCGGCCGACGCCGCCACCTCGATCGAGTGCCGCGTACGGTGCACACGCTCACCAGACATCACAGACTCCTTGGGCAGTGGGGGCGGATCGGCTCGCCGAGGCGCTGTCGTGGCCGCGTGGCACCCACCGTCGACGGGGGCGCTCGAGGAGTATTCGAAGGCTGCTCGAACCCCACTCGAAGGCCGCCCGAACCGAGGACGCCGGAGCGGGCCCCTCCGCCCGGCCACGGGCAGGTCAAGCGGAAAATCAGGGCTGTGTCAGGCGATTGTCGGCGGCCTCGGCATGCTTGAGCAGCGCATCTTGAGGAGGGGGGCGGGGACTTCGTCGGCGCGCGCCCCGGACTGCTGATGACCCACAGCCGCTTCGCACGTCTGCCGCAGGACGGCCCGATCACTGTCGTCGTGGAGCTCGGCCGCGACTCGCTGCCCGTAGTGGAGCTGCACGGGCAGATCAAGACCACGTGCATCGAGGCCACGCTCGACAGCCTCGCCGTACGCCACCCGGACGCGCCCGCGTGGACGGCCCACCTGGAGAGCCGGGAGCCCGGCCGGCACACCCTGCGCTTCACGGGCGCGGCAGAGGGTGCGGCAGAGGGCGGGGCAGAGGGTGCGGCAGGAGGCGCGGCAGAGGGCGGGGCAGGGGGCGCGCGGACCGCGTTCCCCCTCGGGATCCTCGCCGACCTGCTCACCGGCGGCGCCCGCGGCTCCCTGATGACCCGCCGCCTCACCGCGACGCCCCTACAGCGGGAACTGCTCGCGGACGCCGACGCCCACCCCGATCCGGCCCGCCAGGTCGAGCAAGCAGCCTGGGACTGGCACGGGCCCCTCGACCCGGCGCGGTTCACGGCCGCCTGGCGCTCGGTGTGCGCCCACGAGTCCGTGCTCCGCACCGCCTTCGACGACCGGGCGGAGCCCGGCCTGATCGTGCACGACCACGCCGACCCCGAGGTGGTGCGGCTGCCGCACGGCAGCGCAGAGTGGCACACGCTCGCCGAGGCCGACCGGCGCCGCGGCATCGACCCGCGCCGCCCCGCCCCGCTGCGCATCACCCTGCTCGGCGGTGGGACGGCGTGCCCTGCCGACGCACCGCCCTCCCGGGTCCTGCTCACGTACCACCACGCACTGCTCGACAGCTGGTCCATCCGGCTCCTGGTCCGCGAGTTCTACCGCGCCTATCTCGCCGGCGGGGAACTGCCGGGCGGCGAGCGCCGGCCCGACATGAGCGACTACACGGCCTGGCTCGCGGCACAGGACACCGCAGCCGCCCGGGACTTCTTCACCGGCGAGGACACCACCGGTGACTTCGTGGCCGTACCGCCGCTCTTCACCGACACCGGTGGCCGCGCCGAGGGCCGCTCCAGGATCCGCCTCTCCGAGGAGGAGACCGCGCGGCTCGCCGACTGGGCCGCCGTCCGGGGCGGGAGCGAGTTCACCGCCCTCCAGGCCGTGTGGACGCTGCTGCTGTACCGCGCCGGCCGGGCCGAGGGGCCGTCACACGTGCGCTTCGCCACCACCGCCGCGGGCCGCAGCACCCTCTTCGAGGGGGTCGAGCGCACGCCAGGCGCGCTGGCCGGGCCGCTGCCGCAGTCCGTGCTCGTCGACCCGGACGCCACGATGACCCGGCTGATCGCGACGCTGCGGGACCGCTGCCTGGACCAGGCCGCCTACGAATGGGTGTCGGCGGGCCAGATCCACTCCTGGACCCGCCCCCCGCACCCGGCCGCCGACACCCTGCTCGTCTTCGAGTCACCGCCGCGCGTCCTGGCCGCGCCGAGCACCGAACTCGCCGCGTCCGGCATCGAGGTGGAGCCACCGCAGACCCTCGGTGCCCGCACCGCCTTCCCCCTCACCCTGATCGCCCACCACGACGGGGCCGACCGCCTGGTGCTCACCGCCTCCTACGACCGGGTCCGGCTCCCGGAGATCACCGAACTCCTCGCCCACGCCGTGCTGTTGCTGCGCGAACTGCCGCGCGGCGCCGGGCGGTACACCACCGTCGGCGAGGTGCTCGGCCTGCTCTCCGGCATGGGGGCCGGCACCGCCGCCGGTCCCGTGCGGGCCGGACCCGAGGACACCGGCGCGCCGCCGTCCGTGCTGTGCCACCGGGCCCGCGCCGACGCCGGCACCGTCGGCCTGGTGCAGGCGCCGGGCGTCGACCGTGCCTTCTACGACCAGCTCGCCCGCGCCTACGAAGGTCCCGAGGAACTGCTCCTGCTCGGCCCCGCACCGGCGGGCGGACGGCAGGCCGACGCCGCCGCACGCGCCATGTACGGCGCGCTCGGCTCCCGCGTCCGGTCCGGTGGCGGGTCGGCCGTCGCCGGGTTCTCCGGCGACGGCGCCGCCGCCTGCGCCATCGCCCGCCTCGCCGCCGCCGACGGCCACCGGCTGCTCGCCGTCGTCCTCGACGCGACGGGCGCGGGTCCCGAGGACCTGGCACGCGTGCTGGCGTCGGCCGTCGGACACCGGCGCTGACTTGCCCTCGTACGCAGCCGTTCCGGGGAGCGTACGCAGCTGTTCCGGGGAGCCGAGGAGGCGGTCGTGCCGGGCCCCCGGCCGGACCCGGTACCGCGCCTGCGCGAGGCCCGCCGCCCCATGAGCGAGCTGGTGGCCGCCTTGCTCACGGCGCTCGGACCGGGCGGCGGTGTGCCGGGGTCCGCCGCCTTCGTCGCGGTGTACGCCGCCCGGCACGGACAGTGGGGCGAGCGCGGCCCGGGAGCGGCAGCGTGCGTCGACGGGCTGCCTCGCGGGCCGGCGGTCGGGACCGCCGGCCGGGCAACGGGCGTGCATGAGCACGATTCCTCAGGTCCTCAGGCCCTCAGGTCCTCAGGTCCTCAGGCCCTCAGGTCCTTCCGTCCTTCCGTCCTCGCGTCCTCAGGCCGCCGAGGGCGCCTTCGTCGTGGGGCGGGCGCGGTCCAGTTCTCGTTCGGCGCGTCGCATCGCGATGGAGTCGGCGATCTCGCCGCTGCGCACCGCGATGTTGGAGAGCAGGGCCGAGGACAGGCCGTGGCTGTGCTCGGTGCCGCCCTGCAAGTAGACGCCGCAGGTCAGTTCCGATGTGCTGACGAGGCGGTAGTCGCGTTCTGTGCGGTGCCTGCCCGCGGCGTCACGCTGGAAGTGCCGGTCGAAGTCGCCGAGGAGACGGGCGGGATCCAGGGCGTCGTAGCCGGTGGCGAAGACCAGGGCGTCGAGGGCCACTTCCTCGGTCCGGTCGTCCTTCAGGGAGTGCAGGACCGCCGTCGTGCCGCTGTCGGCGCTGTGCACCTCGGCGACGCGGGTGAGGTTGCGGAAGTGCAGCCGCCGGCTGCCGCGTACCTGCTCGTCGTAGGAGCGCCGGTGCAGATCCCGGATGACGTCGGCGTCGACCACCCCGTAGTTGGTGTTGCGGTGGTAGCGCCAGAAGGCGTCGCGTGCCGGCTGGGTGCCGTAGTAGTAGTCGTCGACGGCGGCGGGGTCGAAGATCTGGTTGGCGAAGGGGGTGTCGTCGGCGACGGAGTAGCCGTAGGAGGGCAGGACGGCGGAGACCTGGGCGTGGGGCAGTGAGTCGTGGAAGAACCGGGTGATCTCGGCCGCGCTCTGGCCGGCGCCGACCACCGCCACGTTCCTGAGGCTCTGCGGGTCCCGTGCGTGGAAGCGGCTCAGGAACTCCGAGCTGTGCCACACCCGTTCGTCGGAGGTGACCCCCTCGGGCAGGCGCGGCACCAGCCCGGTGGAGATGACCACGTTGCGGGCGGTGACCACGCGGATGGTGCCGTCGCCGGCGCGTACCTCGACCTCCAGGAGGTCGGCCGTGGCGGCTCCGGCTTCGGCGACGGGGCGGATCGAGGTGACTTCGGTGCCGTAGGTGACCCGGTCGCTCAGGGCGGCGGCCGCCCATTCCAGGTACTGGTGGAACTCCTGCCGGGTCGGGAAGAAGTCCTGGTTGTTCACGAACTGCACCAGCCGGTTCGAGGCGTGCAGATACGAGATGAAGCTGTACCGGGACATCGGGTCCCGGTAGGTGGCCAGGTCCTTGAGGAATGAGATCTGCATCGTCGTCGACGGCAGCAGCATGTTCCGGTGCCAGCCGAACGTCGGCTGCCGCTCGAAGAAGTGGGACGTGACCGGAGTCTGCGGCGTGCTCGCCCCGTGCTCCTCCAGGGCGATCGCCAGCGACAGGTTGGACGGGCCGAAGCCGATGCCGACCAAGTCGTAGATCTCTTCGCTGCTGCCTGTTCTGCCCATTGAATTCTCTCCCGCTTGCGTCTGGAAACCCGGCCGGTGGCCCGAGAGCCCGTTCTGCAGTGTTGCTCCGGAGTCTGTCCACAACGACTCAAAGGCAACTTGAGGACGGCATGAAGGCCATTCGAGAGGTTCTCGAGGTCTCGTCCAGGAAAACGGAAGTATGGTCGGCGCGGATTTCCGGAACTCCGCGTGGCTCGGCCGACGGCCCATGTGTCCGACGCGTTGCGATCCCTCATGCCCCGAGCCGGAGCCGCGCCCTGAATCAACTGCCGAAAGGGTGAATCAGTATGTTCGTTCCCAGCTTCTATCGCGAGGCGGACAGTTCGTGGATGGTGGACCTGATCCGTGATAATCCACTGGCGCTCGCGGTGGCCAACGGCAGCTCCGAGGACGGTCCGTTCGCCACGCATCTGCCGGTCATCTTCAGTCCCGACACGGCCGGCGACTGGTCCGGCGAACTCCCTGGCACCACACTGCTCGGGCACATGAACCGGGCGAATCCACACTGGACGGCACTAGAAAACGACGGTGTCCTGCTGCTGACGTTCACCGGCCCGCACACCTATGTGTCGCCCACCGTGTACGAGGTGACGCCGGCCGCGCCGACCTGGAACTTCACCGCGGTGCATGTCCGGGGCGTGCTGGAGAAGATCGACTCGACGGAGGAGACGCTGGAGGTGGTGCAGTCCACGGTGCGCGCCTTCGAGGAGGCGTTCGGCGACGGCTGGGACATGACCGAGTCGCTCGACTACTTCCGCAAGATAGTGCCCGCGGTGGGGGCCTTCCGGCTCAAGGTGACCGGGGCCGAGGGCATGTTCAAGCTCAGCCAGGAACAACCGGCTGAGGTGCGTGACCGGGTGTGGAAGTCGTTCGACCAAGGCGCGTGCACGTACCAGCGCGAGACGGCACGGCTGATGAGCCGGCTGCCCTGACCGGGTGGGAGGGCACGGGCGCACGGGCCGCCGCCCGCGGGGTTCCGGCCGCCGCCCTTTGCCCGTCGAGCCCGGCGCCCTTGGCCATGCCGCCCGAGGTCCGGCCGTCCTTGGTGACGGCGACCCGGCGTGCGCACGGTGCCGGTGGCCGTGAGGGTGATGGCGGTGGCCTGCTCCTCACCCTCGCGCGCACCGACGAGGCCGGTCGGTGCGACGGCCACTTCATCGGTGTCGACGCCCAGCGCTTCGGCGGCCTTCCCGGACGTGGCGCGAGTGTCCCGGAAGGCGCCCACGGCCGGTGCGGGCCTTGGCGCCGCCCGACTTGAGGATCGGCCCGGCCCGGAGCACGGGTGCGGCCTGCACACGCTCGGCGCTGACGGCGCGAGTCGGTTCCCGGCCGCGTGGCGCCCCGCGAGCGCCCGTCGGCCCGCTCTGCCTGATGCCCGCGGCGATGCCC
>NZ_JAFEXF010000061.1 GCF_016905445.1 Streptomyces sp. G44 | reverse complement strand
CGGCGGAGATGCCGAGGAGTGGACGGTCGCCGCCAACACCTCCATCGCTCAGGTCATCGCCACCTACCAAGCGGAGGTAACCGCCACGAACTACCTGACGGCGTCTGCCATTTTGAGTGACAAGGCACGCCTCGGGGGACGCTTCACGACGCCCGACCAAGCACCCTCACTCGGGAGGATCCTCTTCCACCTGCTTCAGGAGTACGCCCGCCACGTCGGTCACCTAGACATCGCCCGCGAGCTCATCGACGGCCAGACCGGCGAGTGAGGCCCAGGGAACTGCGGATGCATTGCGGGAAAGCCCTTAGCGCTGGCACTGGCGCAGGTCCCGTGTCCGGTAGGTCTGGGCGGGGAGGATGTCCCATGGATGCCTGCCGGAGGGTGAAGGGAACCGTTTCACCGGTGTGCTTCATTCTTGTTCGGGGATAGACTCTGGACTCAGAGTGGACTACCTGGGGCTCTCGTCGAAGGCTATGGGTTCTGTTCCTCTGCCCCTGCCGGGGCTCCGCCGGGGGTGAACGATGGGCTGAGCGTGGCAGGGATGATCAGGCTCATGTTGCCGATCTACGTGTAGGGGTGCCCGTTCCCCATCGATCGGACGGCATCTGGGGAGACGACTGGGGATATGCCGATCACAGGCCATGCTGACCCGCGCGAGGCAGCCCAGCGAGAAGCCGTTGACGCGGTTGTGCGTGCCCTCGAATTGCCTGCAAGATCACTGATGCCCGAGCGGGGTCTTCGAACGCAAGTGATCATGGCGACCGGGTCCGGGAAGACCCGGGTAGCGGTCCGCAGCGCGGAAGAGCTCCACGCGGGCCGAGTGCTGGTACTCGCTCCCTCACTGGACCTGCTCGCCCAGACCGAGACCGCGTGGCGCGAGGGAGGCCGCCGGGGGCCGATGATCGGGGTGTCCTCGCTGCGGGACGAGGAGGTGTCCTTCCCCAACACCACGGACGTGGACAAGCTGGTGGAGTGGACGCGGGGCCTGGACAAGGTAACCGTCTACGCCACGTACGCGTCGCTTGGGCTCGGCACGCTGGAGCGCGCACACGCTGCGGGTTTGGCAGCCTGGGACCTGATCGTCGTGGACGAAGCCCACCGCGTTTCGGGCCGGATCGGGAAGCCATGGGCCGTCGTCCACGACAACACCCGCATCCCGTCCCTGCGCCGCCTGTACATGACCGCCACACCCCGCCTGTGGCAGCTGGACGAGGATGCCGAGGGCGCGCCGGGTGAGCTGGTGGCGAGCATGGACGATGATCCTGACGGCCCCTTCGGCAGCAGGGCGTACACCCTGACCCTCTCGGAGGCCATCGACCGGGGAATCTGTGCCCCCTACCAGGTCGTATGCGTAGACGTCACCGACACCCAGCTCCAGGCCGCCCAGCTCCTGGGCGCCGAAAGCCGCTCGGCAGAGGTGCGCGGGGCCCGGCTCGCAGCCCTCCAGACCGCGCTGCTCAAAGCGTCGGCCGAGGAAGGCTTCCGCAGGACGCTCGTCTTCCACCACGTCGTGAGGGAGGCCGAGGCGTTCGCGGCCGGCCTCCCCGACGTCGCTGCGCAGCTGCACGCTGCGGACCCCGAGCTGTACCCGAAGGTGGTCTGGGCGGACTGGCTGTGCGGGGACCACAAGCCGGGCCATCGGCGCCGTGTCCTAGGGGAGTTCGCAGCCGGGATCGCCGCGGACGGCATGGTGGTGGAGAAGTGCTTCCTGTGCTCGGTGAAGGTCCTGGGCGAGGGCGTCGACACCAAGAACTGTGACTCCGTGTACTGGGCTGACGTGCGTGGGTCGATGCCGGACCTGGTCCAGGCGGTGGGCCGGGCGCTGCGGATGCAGCCGGGCGAGGGCAAGATGGCCTCCCTCGTGGTGCCGGTGCTGCTCGGGCCGGGCGAGACAGCGGCCAACATGCTGACCTCGCGGGCGTTCGGCGGGCTGGCCAAGCTCCTGGAAGCGCTCAGGGCACACGACGCACGGGTGGTTGAACAACTTGCCGAGCAGCAGGCACAAAGCCGCGTGCGGGGCGTTCAGAGCCGCAACGAGGACCAGGACAGCCAGAGCACGGGCAGCGGGTCCGGCGGGCCGTCGGCACCCGCCCGCCAGCTGCTGAAGTTCTCCACGCCGCGCGACCCGGCGCAGCTGGCGGCGTTCATCAACCTGCGGGTGCTCCACCCCGAACATAAACACTGGCGCCGCGGCATGGAGGCCGCCGTCATCTACGCCCGCGAGCACGGCGACCTCCGCGTGCCGTTCACGTTCCGCGTGCCCGCCGCCGACGACCAGGAGGCGGAAGGCGAAGCCGAGGCTACGGGCGAGGGTGAGGCTGCGGGGTGGCCAACCGCACTCGCCGGATTCCCGCTCGGACAATGGACCGCCGACAACCGGCGCTTCTACGCCCGCGGGGACATGGATGAGGACCGCGCCGAGCAGTTGGAGAAGCTGGGCATGATCTGGTCGCACTACGACGTCGCGTGGGAGGAAGGACTCGCCGCCGCGCGCGGCTGGGCGGCAGAAGCGGGCCACCTCCTGGCCCCGCTCGGCGCCACCTTCCAGGGCTACCGGGTGGGTATCTGGCTGAAGAATCAGCGGGCCGCCGCCCGGAAGGCCACCGAGATCGAGCAGCGGCGTGCCGAGGGGCTGCCGGTGCAGTTGTCGGCCGGGGCGCTGTCGGGCGAGCGGCGCGAGCAGCTGGAGGAGATCGACGCCTCCTGGTGCCCGAGCTGGCCGGTGACATGGCAGCGCTGCTTCCACCTGGTGAGGATGCACCTGGACGCCGGTGAGGCGCTGCCCACCGAAGCGGGCGACGTCGTGCGCCAGGGCGAGGATCTCGGACGGTGGGTGCAGTCAGTGCGGCTCGGCTGGGACCAGCTCACCACCGTCCAGCAGTGGATGTGCGAACAGGCCCTCGGGATCACACCCGCCGGCGAGGACGAGAAGCCGCCGCCACGCCGTACACAGGCCGACAAATGGGCCATGAACTACGCCGCTGCCAAGCAGTTCTACGAACGCGAAGGGCACCTCCAGGTACCCAGGAAGTGGGTTGAGCGGATCGTCGGCGAGGACCAAGAAGAGCGGGAACACAAGCTGGGCGCCTGGATCGGAAATCAGCGCTCCCGGGCGGCGACGCTGACGCCGGAGCGGATGGAACTGCTGTCCGCGATCGGGATGCGGTGGTCCTGATGATGAGCATCATCATCATTGCGGCCGCCGCGCTCGCCGCCGGCCAGCTGCTCGGGCGACTGCGCCCGAGGCAGCACCTGGGCGACCAGGCGGCCGACCAGGCCCGCTTCACCGAAGCGTGGGTCCGGGGCGGCGACGTTGCGCTCTTCGCCCGCTGCGAGGCGCTTGTATGAGAACCACCCTCCGGCATCGGCCGAGGTTCCAGGCCAGCGCGCGGGTGGGAATGCGCCAGAGCGGCCCAAAGCAACAGCGGACTCATGTTCGTCATACGAGCATTCCCCTGTCGCTCGGGCCGACCGGCCGACACTCACACTGAGGGCTTCTCGCCCCAGGACAGACAGGAATCGCGCATGTTCCGACTCAGACGACTGCGTGCCCTCACGGCCTTGGTTGGCCTCGTCGCCACCGCGGCACTGGGCACCGGCACCGGAATCGCCCAGGCGCAGGACGAGGCCACGGCGGTCAAGCAGGTCAAGCACGTCCACAACGCCATGCAGATAGCCGATCCGTCCAATCCGGACGCCTTCTGCACGATCGGCGCGGTGGGCACGGACGACTACGGGCGCAAGATCGCCATCTCGGCGGGCCACTGCGGGGGCGGTCCGAACGCTGATCGCGAGATCCACGAGAACAGCTACCCCGTCTACGACCGAAAGGACTTCGCATTCGGCCCGATCGGGCACGTACGGTACTTCAAGAGCCCCGAAGGGTCGACGATAGGACACCCGACCAAGGACTACATGATCATCGAATTGGTCCCGGAGGCCACGCCCTCGTCGCAGGGGCCGAATCTGAAGCAGACCGGGCAACTTGAGGTCCCCGGCGGAAAGCCCAGCCCAAACGCGATGAGCCCCGCACGCGCCGACGAGCGTCTGCTGGGCGCCGGCCTCTTCGACAACAATGAGCTTGTGGTCTCTGGCCAGTTGGGCGTCTGGTACGGCCGCATCACGAACAACTCGAACGGCATCTACCAGTCCTTCGCGCATCACGATGCCGGAGACTCCGGTGGCCCGGCCATCTGGCATGTGCCGGGCACCCCCTACCCTGCCGAGGCCAACGGCTACCAGGCGGAGGGGCCTTGGGCCGGCATCACCAAGGCGCGCGTCCTCCACTTCCCGTTCTACGTCTACACCAGCTCGGCCAACATCCTCGCCGACCTACGATCCCGCGACGTCGCCGACCCCGCCGCCGTCTACGGAGCAGGCTTCGAGGTCACCACCAACCCCTGAGCACACCACCGCGCCAGGCCGTCGATCCCCCGCCCCGGCTGGCTTCGTTCACTTTCACCGGCAGCCGGCAGCCGACATGTGGCCGGTGCGGTCTGCGGGGCCGGGCAGGGGGATCCTGTCCGGCCCCGCTGTCGTCACGGCAGCCTCATCCCGGGCCCCGGCCACCCGGACACCGCCGACACCCTGGAGGCGATGCGCGATGAGCACCTGGTGCTCGCGCACGCAATGCACTCCGCACCCGGTGCGCACCACTGACCGCACCACCGCACCGGGTGGGAGCGCACCGGTGCGGTGGGTGCGCACCCATCGTGCGCACTGGTGCGGTGGTGCGCACCGATTCCATCCGGTGAGCCTCCGCCAACCTGAAGAAGCAGGTCAGCGGTCTGGTGTGACCGGCTCTCGAAGTACTCGCGCTGGTCGTGGGCGGCTGTCTGCGGAGTAGATCGTTTGTCAGCGGTTGACTTCGAGATTCGTCAGAACAAGCAGGGCGCGCAGGAGGTGGGTGGCGCGGGCGGGGTCGGTGCGGAGCTTGGTGAGGATCCGCCAGTTCTTGAGGTGGGCGAAGCCGTGTTCGACGGGTGCGCGTCCGACGGCGAGGACGCGGTTGGCGGTCTTCTGGCCGGGGGTGAGCTTGTGGGTGCGGCTGGCGTGGAAGCCGGTGACGATCACGGGATCGAGTACGTCGTTGTCCAGGCCGCGGAAGCCGAGGTCCGCCAACGCTCCGAGGCCGGCGGCTCGCCGGTGGGTCAGGACGTGGTCCTGGCGAGCGGCAGTGTTGTCGTGGGTGCTGCCGGGCCGGGCGGCGGATATCCAGATCAGCTGGCCCCGCTCGTCGGTTAGGGCGAGGAAGTGCAGGCTGTGATGGTGGTGCTTGCCGGAGTAGTTCCGCCGGTCGGCCTTCCCGGGTGCGGCGCTGGGTGGCGATGAGGGTGCCATCGATCAGGACCACCTCCCCACCCTGCCTGGCGACCTTCTTCAGGGCGCGGTCCAGCCGCGGCGCCTGCGCGGCGAGCAGGCCGATCAGCTCGTCGCGCCAGCGGCGAACGGTGGACTCGGACACGTTGTTGCCGCCGGCCATGTCGGCCAAGCGCTGGTCGTGACGCAGCACGGCCAGGACAATCACCGCGATTCGTCCGGGCGGGCAGGATCCGCCACCTGGACCGGATCACTTTCAGGTGACGTCGCAGCAGACCGGCGAGGTGGCTGATGGTGCGCGTGGACAGCGATAAACGGCACTGGTAAGTAAGTGCGCAGGAAGTCTCGGCAGGCTCTTCAGTTTTCGTCACACAGCCTCAACGGCACCTGAAACACCTCCAGTTACGCCACATCTCGCAGGCTCCAGCGTGGGAGGGTGGTCTTTGGCCCCCGTCCCGGTGTCTGCTGAAGCCGTTGGACACGAGACGGGGCACGGTTGGAGGCGTAAGTGAAGGGCCCTGATATGTCCCGCGGTGCTCGTCTGACCGCCCACGGCGCCGTTTCCACATCGCTGGCGCTGCGCAGTGACCGCAGTCTGCGCGAGTTCGTGGACGCCGGCGCACCGCTGGGGTCGGGCATCGGCGGGAAAACGGTCCTGCTGGAGGTCGAGGGAACCCGGGTCTTCGTCAAGCAGGTACGGCTGACCGATCTGGAGCGACGGCCGGAGCATGTTCACTCCACCGCGAATCTGTTCGGACTCCCGGCCTTCTGCCACTACGGCATCGGTACCATCGGCGGCCCGGGGTTCGGGGCCTGGCGGGAGTTGGCCGCGCACACCATGACGACGAACTGGGTGGTCGCGGGAGACTACGAGGGCTTTCCCCTGATGTACCACTGGCGGGTGATCCCAGACTCTGGCCAGCCGCTGCCCGAGGAACTGGCCGATGTGGACCGAGCTGTCGCCTACTGGGGAGGCGGATCAGCGGTACGCCGACGGATCGAAGCTCTCCAGCATTCCACGGCAAGCCTTGTGCTGTTCCTGGAGTACATCCCGCAGAACCTGCACGACTGGCTGGGCGTCCAGATCGGGGTCGGCGACGAGGCGGCTGAACGGGCCTGCGCCATGGTCGACGACGAGCTGAAAGCCGGCATCTCGTTCATGAACGCCCGCGGGCTTCTGCACTTCGACGCCCACTTCGAGAACATCCTCACCGACGGCCGACAGATCTTCTTCACCGACTACGGACTCGCGATCTCCTCACGCTTCGACCTCACACGGGACGAGGCCGGCTTCTTCGACCAGCACCGCACCTACGACCAGTGCTACGCCGTCACCCACCTGGTGAACTGGCTGGCCGTCGCTCTCTACGGACACACACCGGAAGAACGTAAAACGTTTGTGAACGCGTGCGCCCAAGGGGCGCCCCCAGAGGGGGTTTCCGCGTCGGTCGCGGCGCTCCTTGTCCGTTACGCACCGGTCGCCGCGGTGATGGGCGACTTCTATCGCGAGTTTCAGCAGGTGAGCCGAGCGGCTCCCCATCCGCTGGCAATGATCTGTCGGATGGGGCAAAGTGCGTGATCAGCGGCAGCCGGTCACAGGCGGGTGGTGAACCGGCCGTCGGGTAGCTTCCGCAGCCAGCCGCGGTCGGCGAGCCTGACCAGCTTTCCGCGCAGCGGTTCCAGCTTGGATCGGATGTTGACGTCCACTCCCAGCATCTCGCCGACCTGCCGAGCCATGACCGGTCCAGCGGCCTGTCGCACGGCGGCGAGAATGCGCTGGTAGTCCGGCGGAAGCACGTTCTCCTCCACATCGGAGGTGCGGTGTGGGATCAGCATGACCGCCCGCCCACCCACCTGCGCGGGTACCGACGAGGCCGAGACGCGCTCATCAGCGATCTG
This sequence comes from Streptomyces sp. G44, assembly GCF_016905445.1. GTDB lineage: Bacteria > Actinomycetota > Actinomycetes > Streptomycetales > Streptomycetaceae > Streptomyces. The sequence goes on along the minus strand of NZ_JAFEXF010000061.1, from coordinate 28,916 downwards.
TTCGCTCACCCGCTCAAAAACCCGTTCGGCGGCAGCAAGTTCGTCTCGCTCGGCCCGCACCTCCGCCAGCTGCTTGGCCAGCTTCTCTTCGAGTTCATCCAGTTCCGCGCGCCGCGCGGTGATCCGTTCCAGCAGCTCGGGATCCATGCACCGGATCGTAAATGGCCGCCTGACCTCAGCAAGTAAAAGCCAGCGAACCGCCCGGCTCTGTCGGACGATCTACTCCGCAGACAGCCGCCCACGACCAGCGCGAGTACTTCGAGAGCCGGTCACACCAGACCGCTGACCTGCTTCTTCAGGTTGGCGGAGGCTCACTGACCGCACCACCGCACCGGGTGGGAGCGCACCGGTGCGGTGGGTGCGCACCCATCCGGTGCGCACTGGTGCGGTGGTGCGCACCGATTCCATCCGATGCGCTCCACTCGGTGGGCGGTGCGCGCACCGGTGCGGCCGGCGCGCGGAAGTGGTGGGCACCGGATGGACGATGGTGCGGTGGAGTGGGCCCGGGTGGAGACGCGGCCCCGCCCCCCTTGTTGTCGTCCACTCCACTCGGTGGGCTCCACTCGGTGGGCTCCACTCGGTGGAGTGGAGGCCGGGCACGGTGGCGTCCACTCCCGGGCGGTGGACTCCACTCGGCGGAGTGGACGCGGGGCATCGTCGGTGCGCACCACCGCATCGGGCGCGCGCCCTCGGGTCCACTCAGTGGTCGGCCTCCCGGTCCCGGTGCGCTCCGGGCTCCTGCGGGCGGTGCGCCTGCTGATCGTCCCAGCCCGCCGGGTGCGGCGTCTCGGCATCGTCGCGGCGTGTGTAGCGGTTCATCGTGGTGTGTGCCCGGTCGGCCGCTGCGGTGAACGCGGCCTGGAGGTGGCGCAGGCGTTCGGCGGTGACATCGAGGGCTTTCACATCCGTGCGGGCTTCCCGCAGGGCCCGCAGCGCCGTCAGGTCCAGCGCCTCGCGGCGGCCGGACTTCTGCTCCTGGCCGTCGTGCTCGGGGTCGGCCGGCTCGGGTGCGAGCAGCTGCTCGGGCATCGCCGCCTGCTGGTGGGCGACGATGTCGTACGCCCGGCCCCGCACGGCGGTGGCGGTAGTAGTGCGCAGCTTTTCCCGGACGACCGCGCCGGCGAGGACGGCGCGGTCGTCCGGGAGCGTGATGCGGGGGGTCTCCCACTCCCCCGCATCCTGGCCAGGCGGCCGCACCTCGGCCGGGTCGCCGGGATCGGCCGGGGGCTGCCGGTCAGGGTCGGGGGCGGGGGTGGGTGGGCAGCAGCGGGCGGGGAGGTCGGACAGGGACCACCGGACGGTGTAGAGGCGGTATCCGGCTCACCAGCACCACATTGCCCAGCTCCAACGGCTACACCGAGACCCGCACCTTCGACGCGACAGGTCGGCCCACCAAGGTCGCCAGCACCCGTGGCAGCACCTCCCTCTCAAGCTGGCACGCGACCCTGGACCCCGCAGGTCAGCCCAAGCGCATCGACTTCCAGCGCAAGACCAGAGCCGAATCGCTCCACTACACGTACGACAGCGCCGGTCGCCTGAAGAGCGAATGTGTCTCCCCCGCCCAAGCCGACACTTGCCCCAGCGGGCGTCAAAGTCTCCGACGTAAAGCAGAACGGCCGGGCGGGGGTCGCGGGCGGTGCGCTCGCGTACGACCTGTACGTAGCTCTGGCTGCCGAAGCCCCGGACCACGAGTACAGGGATGCCCGGACGCTCCAGCCAGCCGGTGAGGCGAGCCCGCAGGGTGTCCTTCTCGCAGGCGACGTACAGGGCCGACCTCTGGCCCACGGTCCGGTTCAGGGCGAACCAGCCGGGCGCGGCCCGGAGGAACGTGCTGGCGTCCGGCCAGGCCGGCGGAACGTGGACCTCGCGCAGCGGGTCGATGAGGCCGGGGAACCTCTCCTGTCGGCGGGCCTGGGCGAGCCGGGAGGACAGTCGCCGGTACGTCGGAGCGGTGTGAGGAATGAGCCCTTCGGAGACAAGCCGGTAGTACGCCTGGCGGAGAGTGCAGCCGCCGGCCGCGTTATAGCCGGTGACGATACCGGCGGCGCGGTCGGTCTGCGTCCAACCAACACAGAGCCGAGGCCGCCGAGGCGCACGCGGCAGGAGGAGTCCAATGACGGACATCGAAATGACCACGGCGACTGCGGAGGTAGCGGTCGGCGTCGCCCAGCGGCCGGGGACCGAGCCGCCGTGCGCGGACGGCGCCCACGTGCACAGGCGGGGCAACCGGGTGTGCGCGGCGGTCGTGGACGGGGCTGGCCACCGCGAGGAAGTCGTCGACTTCGCCCGGCACGCACCGTCCGTGATCACCCTCATGGGGATGGCCATGGGCGGGCTTGTCGGCCTGACCGCTGCCGGGCGGATGGCCGGCGCGTACGACGACCCGCCGCACATGTCCGCCGTCTACGCCTCCATGCAGCCGGGCCGTCCCACAGGCATCCACTGGATCGGCGACTGCCGGGCATACGGCTGGGACGGCGAGAAGCTCACCCAGTGGAGCACGGACCAGACCATGGGCCAGTGGCTGCGCTGGAACGGCGGCGTCCCCATCGAGATCGCGCAGAGCCAGGACAACTGGGCCAGGCTCGGCCTCGCGCAGGCGACCGAGATGACGTGCCGCCAGCTGGAGATCCCCGAGGACATCCCACTGGTGCTGCTCGTCAGCGACGGAATCTCGGACCAGGTGGACCAGGAGATGGCCGAAGCACTGTGCCAGGAACACGCCGACGCCTCCCAGACCCTCGCGGACGTGCTCGTCGCCGCCGCCGAGGGCGAGGAAGGGAGGACACCGGGGAGCTGTACCGCGACGACGCGACCGTCGTCGTTCTGCGCAGGCCCGCCACCTCCTGAACTCACGCAACAACCCACCTGCCAGGCATCTGACCTGCGACCCAGGCCTGCACTCAGTATTCGGTGAAAATGCCCAGCCTCCCCCGCGAAAGGTCAGCCTCCCCGCGAAAGGTCAGGGGGCCCCGCGGGTGCCGGCAGTCCGCCAAAGCGCACGGAGGCGCGTCGGCGAGCGCCAGCCTCTATCACAACACCCCTTGCCCCCGGTCTGACAGAGGGCGATAGCGGGGTTGCGCAAGGGCTGGGATCTACCCCTTGCACACCCGCTTTGTGGTTTTTGCCGTCAAGTGCAGCGCCCGGCACGGACGTTGGTTCGAGTGCGTCCCTCCCGCGCCGCTCGGCAGCGCTGGCGGCCCCGTCACGGGCTGGTGGAGAGCGGCCGCGGCCTAAGCGTTGTCCCGTAACTACTGATCGGTGCTCGCGTGAGCCGAAGCACGGTAGCTGTCACATAGGCAGGCTGGTTGTCACCGGCAAGGCCGTAGGTGCGCACGGGTGAAACTCCGGCAACGAAGGCTTCGCCGCACCACACGGCATGAACGACCGGCCTGTGGGCCTGAGGTGCGCCCCGGCCGTGTGGAACCGGGCACTCGAGGCCGCACGTCCCCCCGTACATGCTGATCGTCCTAGGGGTACTCTTCGCCGTCGCGCCAGCCGTCGTCTGGACGACGATCGCCCGCACCCGCCCTGTCGGCTTCGCGATCGGCGGCACGCTGCTTGTCGGAGCCAGTCTGCTGATCAGTGTCCAGCAGGGCTGGATCGACGCCCCCATGCCCGATGCGCATCTCGTGTTCACGGCCCTGGCGCCTGTGCTCATCGCCTGCGGCGCAGGACTGGAGGGTCGGCACGAGAACTCCCCTCCCCCGGAATGGATTCCCCGCCGCAACGGAGCGATCGGCTTCCTGGGGATGCAGTTCACCCTCACCCTCGTGGCCGGCCTCCTGTACGCGCTGATCATCAGCGACGGCTCGGAAGCCCACCGTCCAAGGCCCTCCCGAAATTGCCGCCAGGCATCAGCATGGTCAACGAAGGCACCAGCTGCGGCTCCGGCGGCTGCTGGCGCGTCGCGACGGTCACCAGCCGGGACGGCCTGTCCCGCCCGGAGATCATCCGCAAACTGGGCCTCCAGCAGGAGAGCTGCCGCTCCAACGGCTGGCTGCTCGACCGGCGTGACCTGTGCATCGGAGCCAGGGACAACGGCAAGAACGTCACCATCTACGCCGGCTTGGGATACTGAGAGGCCGTTCCCGGTCGGGTCACGGTGGTCCTCAACGAGGACCTGTGACAAACAGCGTGCCTCACTGGTGACAACCAGGCTGCTTCGACCGGTCTCCTACACCAGCTCTGCCTGTGACAACTGCCGTGCTTCGGCTCATCGCGTCTGGTTACCTCAGCTGGGCGCCGTGCACAAAGTCCGTAGCCGCTGATTCTCGGGTCGGCTGTGTTGTCAGCGGCTCAGGATACGATCACGGCTCGATGGGCCGGACGGAGATCGTGAGGGACTCGCGGCCATGGGGGGTGGGTCGCACAGGCCCCGGCATCCAGCTCGGGACTGGAGGTATCTTGCCGTAACCCCACCCCCCTTCTCTCCCTGCAACGTCCGGGCCGTATCGGGAAGGCAGTCTGCCGACGGATGCAGGAAGCCACCGATGACATGATCTTGATGTGACTGGTGTGATCACGGCGTCGGAGCCCTCCTGGATAGCCCCGTTCACCGGGCTGAGCCCGCGACAGTTCGCCAAGCTGGTCACCGCACTGCGGCGCGAGGGTGCCGACCCAGTCCGGAAGGGCCGGCCCTGGCGCCTGCCGCTGGAGGACCGGGTCCTGCTGGTCGCCGCGTATTGGCGCACGAACCTCACCCTGCGACAGTTGGCACCGCTGCTCGGGGTGTCGAAGTCGGCCGCGGACCGCATCATCCCGGACCCAGGTGATGATGGAAAACCTCCTGGGAGCCATCCAGACCAACGAGGCGCAGGTCGCGATCATCGACATCACTGGCGTGCCCACCGTGGACGCCGCGGTGGCCCACCACCTGACGCAGACGGTCAACGCCGTACGGCTGATGGGAGCCGACTGCCTCATCAGCGCAATCCGCCCGCCGATCGCCCAGCTGATGGCCCGGCTCGGTATCGACTTGTACGCCACCGTGACCCACGCGACGCTGGCCAACGCTCTTGCAGCCGCTATCAAGCTGACGAATGCCCCCCTTCCTGCCGTCTCCACAGCCGACCGGTGACCAGCGGCTACCGCACGGCACCGCTCCTGCGTCGGGGGACGCCCTACTCACGGGACTGCTCGACGAACTCGACGACAAGGGCACCCTCGCCTTCACTCGTGAGCTCAACCAGCGCATCAACGCTCAGGCGATGGGTCCGGGCGCAGTGACTCGGGTGGGACACCGGCGGCAGGGGATCAACCTGCCGCGGTGTTCAGAAGTCCTTCCGGATATCGAATCCAGCTAGGGATGGGGACCCTCATATGACTACGTACGCCTTACCCCGCACTCTGATCGTCCTGGCTCTGGCGGGAGCGGTCGCCGTGACCGTGACCGCTCCGGCCTCCGCAGCCCCGCGCGCTACTTCTTACCACTCCACTCACTCCGCAACACAGGATGCCCTCGACGCGATCACCCGCGGAGGAACGCCCGGTGTTCTGGCCCGGGCCGACCGTGCAGGCGAGGCATGGCACGGCACTTCCGGCGTTGCGAATCTCCGCACCGGCCGCCCGCGCCTGCCACGGGACCGGTTCCGTGTCGGCAGTCTGACCAAGCCGTTCATCGCCACCGTCGTGCTGCAGCTCACCGCCGAGCCCGTGTACGGCTTGTCGATCGACGACACGGTGGACAAGTGGCTGCCCGGCCTGGTGCGCGGCAACGGCAATGACGGGCGCCGGATCACCATCCGCCAGCTGCTCCAGCACACCAGCGGGCTGTACGACTACATCGACGACGACGAATTCCGCGCCAAGTTCACCGGCACAGAGTTTTTCTCCCACCGGTACGACGGCGCCACGCCGGAGGAACTGGTGCGGACCGGCCTTGCCCACGAACCGCTCTTCGATCCCAGCGAGGGGTGGTCCTACTCCAACACCAACTACATCCTGGCCGGCATGGTCATCGAGAAGGTCACTGGGAACAGCTACGCCTCCGAGGTGGAGCGGCGCATCATCAGACCGCTCGGCCTGCGCGGGACCACGGTCCCCGGCACGTCAGCGTCAGTGCCTGGCCCGCACGGGCGGCACTACTCCAAGCTCTACGTCGACAGCCCCGCCGCTCGGGTTTACGACGTCACCGACTTCGACCCCTCGGTCTCCGGAGCCTCCGGCGAAATCATCTCGACCACCCGCGACCTGAACGTTTTCACCCGCGCCCTTCTGCGCGGCAAGCTCCTGCCGTCGACCCAGCAGAGGGAGATGTTCACCGGCCACGACCTGGGGGACGGCAGATCGTACGGCCTCGGGATCAGGTCCCAAACGCTCAAGGCATGCGGCGTGAAGGTCTGGGGACACTCCAGCGAGATCCCCGGATCCCTGACCCGGACTGCAGCCACCGCCGACGGCGAGCACGTCATCACGCTCAACCGGAACAGCGACTGGGGCGACCAGGCACTCGAACAGGCAGCCGTCGAAGCAGAATTCTGCAGATGACCCGACATCGTGCAGCACCGTGCACCCACTGCAACAACCGCAGCGATATCTCCAGCACATGACCCCGACGGATCGCGGCGTACAGCTCGATCCTCGACTGCGAGTTACCCATCAGGCCCCACCAGCGGGTGCGCCACATCGGTCGCTCCTTTCCGTCAACGTCCTTCACCTGCCTCTGACAGAACCGAACCGCATGTACTTGTCGACCTTCGCGGCGAGGACCTGTGCGGACTCGAAGGAGTTGTCAATCTCCACCAACAGCAGCAGCCCCCGCCCTGGGACGCGGTGATGACGGTGTCTGCCTGGGCCGCCGCATTTGCCCGGGTCGGCCCAGGTACCGGTCGCGGGCAACGCCACCTCGGTCGCGTAGAAGGCGACGGCGCCCAACCCGGCGGGCTCGTCGAAGTCGGCCAGCGGCGGCGCGAACGTCGGCCGGCTCGCTGGCGAGCTGGGCGAGGTCCGGCTTCGGGCGCAGCAGGGCGAGCACGGCTTCGTTGACCGTCATCGGGTGGGAGGCGCCGGTGCGGCCCGCGCCTCGGGCCGGGTTGCCTCAATCTGCTGAGTACCGGGCCCTTCTCGGCGACGAGCACGTGGGCGGCTCAGATGCCAGTCGCCCGCTCAGCGAGCAAAGTGTTGTACCGGTCGGTGAACTGGTCGACGAAGTCGTCGCCTCGGTCGAGGACCGAGACCGCCGCAGTAGACGCGGTTCGCCAGCTCGAAGGCCAGGATTACCGGGGCAGGGGTCGGCGGGCAGCCGCCGCAGAGGGCATTGCGCGACCTCATCCACCCACGACCCTGGAGCCTGTAATCCCCCTGCGTCTTATGCGAGTTGATTTTCGATCATACGTCTTCCCATACCAAGAAACCCGCACATGGGCCATGGCCCGTCGTTGCCTCCCATACCTCATCTTCCGAAAACCGCAGTGTCGACGATGGACGCGAGATCTCGTCAGCTACCAGCGCCAACATGTCGCTAAGAGTCGAACACCACGCTTTCTCGTCGCGAGAGTAGAATCCATAATGCGGATCATACCGTGCAAGTATATTCGATTGGGAATCGATGACAAGTCGATTGGGGCCCATCGCTCCAATCGGAATATAAATTCTCTCTCGCTGAAATGGCTCAGTACCATATTCAGCCAAAATCTCGCCGACTTCCCAGAAAACGAACGAGGGAGGAATAACTTCAGCTCCCCCGCTACCGTTGTGACACTCGAGGGAACTTCTCAAGTCATGCGGGATAGGCACCCAAATATTGTCTTGCAGTTCGTCCAGTTCTGTAGATGACGCCCCGTTAGCGAGTTTCTCCGCTGGAGCATGACGCATTAGCCAAGACTCGATCATCGCCCAACTGTCCGCGACTTCCACTACAATCCCCTTTCGGTGAGCCTTCGGCTCTTTTGAGTCGTCCGTCCCGGGCGAGGAAGCGTGCGAAGGCCTGCCGGTAGGCGTCCCCTGCGTGCACAGTTTTCTCGCTTCCACTGGCTCGTGCCGTTCCACGTCCGTGGTCCTTTCGCCACCTTTACTTGCAGCCGGTGCCGGCCTGGCACGGGGCTGACGATGTCGCTACGAAGGTGTCATGGCCCGACCGCTTGCCGGAGGAGTGGCACTCACCGGCGGGCAGCGGCACGGGGCGCACCAAAAGGGTGTCTCAACTGGCGTGACGTTAGGTCGGGTGCCGTGATGGCGATGGTGGAGCGTCTGGTGCCGGACGCGTTGTGGGAGTTGTTCCAGCGGGTGGTGCCGGCCGCTCCGGTAAGGCCGCAGGTTCGGGGCCGACGTCGGTCCGGGGCCAACGTCGGTACGGGGACCGGCAGGTGCTGGCGGCCATAGTGTTCGTGGCCACGACAGGCTGTACATGGCGGCAGTTGCCGCCGCCCTTCGGCCCGTCCGGGCCGACCGCGCACCGCCGCTTCACCGAGTGGAGCCAGGCTCGTGTGTGAGGCAAACTCCACCGCCTGGTCTTGGACGAGCTCGGCGCCAGAGGCGAGCTGGACTGGTCGCGGTGCGCCATCGACTCGGTGAACATGCGCGCGATCAAAGGGGCGACCTGACAGGTCCGAATCCCGTAGATCGCGGAAAGAAGGGTTCAAAGATCCGCTTGATCACCGAGCGGACCGGTCTGCCCCTCTCGATCGGCATCTCCGCCGCGAACACGCCCGATAGTGAGGGACTTGAACCCCTGGTACGGGGCATACCTCCCATCCGTTCCCGGCGCGGGTCCCGCCGACGGCGGCTCGCCAAGCTCCATGGAGACAAGGGCTACGACTACGACCACCTGCGGAAATGGTTCCGCTCGCGAAACATCACCCCGCGCCTCGCCCGCAGAGACATCGAGCCCTCCCAAAAGCTGGGCCGCCACCGGTGGACCGTGGAGCGGATGGTGGCGTGGCTGTCTGGGTGCCGTCGCCTGCACCGCCGCTACGAGCGTAAGGCCGAGCATTTTCTGGCCTTCGCCGGTATCGCGGCGACCCTGATCTGCTGCCGCCGACTCGGCGGCTGAGCCGTCCCCTATGATTTGGATCATGGGCAATTTCTCCTGAGCGACCGCGACGGTCTACAGACATTAGCCCGGCAGGTGCCGGGCTCCGTCAGCGTGCCCTCACGCTCACCTCAGGAGAAACGACCACACCATGTCCGTTCACTCTGCCCGTTCCGCCTTGGACGACCGCATCGCACGCCTGCGGCAGCTCGCCCACGCCGACAACCGGCTGGAGGGCGTACTGCTCTACGGCTCGTGGACCGTGGGCGAAGCCGACGCCCATTCCGACATCGAGGCATACCTCTACATCCAGGACGACCACCTCGCCGACTTCGACGGCCCCGGCTTCATTGCACAGCTCGCCCCGCTCAAGCTCTCCTACACCAACATGTACGGCATCCTCGCCGTCGTCTTCGACGACCTGATGCGCGGCGAGTTCCATCTCACCCCCGCGGGTCCCGGCATCGACGAAGTCCCTACCTGGCAAGGGATGGTGCACCTACCCCGCCCCGACGACGCCGTCCTGCTCGACCGCACCGGCCGGCTCACCCAGGCCGCCCGACAGCTGGCCACCTTCCAGCCGCCCGAGCCGGTCACCACCGCCCAGCAACTCACCGACGAGCTGACCAACTGGACCCTCATGCTCGCCCACGTCCTGGCCCGCGGCGAGACCGCCCGCGCCCACGCCCTGCTGCACACCGTCATCGCACCCCAGCAACTCCAGCTCTGCCGCCTGTTGCGCAACAGCACGGCCCACTGGCTCACCCCCAGCCGCGCGCTCGAACAGGACCTGCCCGACACTGACCGCCATCGCTACGCCTCCACCACGGCTACCGCCCACGACCAGGACGTGCGCACCGCGGCACGCAACAGCTGGCGCTGGAGCCGCGACCTGGCCGCCGAGGCCGCCGACCGCTGGACCATCCACCTGCCGCACGAACTCCACGAGCAGATCAGCAGTCGCCTGAACGACCCTCGCTGACCACATCCGGCTGGGGCCACCGGACTCATCCAGTGGCCCCAGCATGGCGGCCACTTCCGTCGCACAACGCCAATTGAGATCATCTCTAAGGCGAAGCCGCACGGTACGGCGTACGCTCCCCCACCGGCTGCTCATGGCTTCCCCATGCGCCAGCCGCGGCCCCGCGGAGCTGCGCACCGCATGCGTCATGATTCCCCATCGCCGATCGCCATACGGCGCACCACCCGATGCGGGCGGAGTCGACCGGCTCCCGGGGCACGGCGACGCGCGGGGCGAGCGGACGACCGAGGGTGCGCCGGGCGGCCAGGACGTGGTCGTCTTCGGCGCCGAAGCTCAGCAGTCGTCCCCACCAGCGGAACCGGCTGAGCTGGTGAATGGGGACGACCGAGGCAGCCTGAGTGTCACACGCGAGGCATCCGACTTGTCACAGGCGCTCATTCGGCAGTCGTCTGCCAGCGGGAAGCGCAGCAGTACTCGTGGCGAATCAACACGAGCCCACCAGTGGACCGCCGGTTCGTACACTGCGAGGGTGGAAGACCATACGGCCACATCTACCGGCGCTGGACCCGTACATCATCAGTCGTTGTCGCAACGCGGCCCCCGTACCGCGTCTGGCACGGTTCGGCTCCGACAGCGGTGCGGGGCAAAGATCTGGTCTTTGCTTCACCACGGCCGAGTAAAGTGTGCGCCCCTATAGTTCCGGACCGGGGTAGTGGCCGGTAATACTGACCGGAAAACGTTGCGTACTCCGTGCAGCGAAGTACGCCCGTTGGCCCGGCACGACAAGGATCAGCCATGCTCGCGCCAGGACGAGAGCCCCACGACGCTGCGCACCACGGCGATGCCGGAATGCCCGTGGAAGCCGATCTCCTGCTGAGCATGGTCGAGCACCTGCCTGACGCCGTCACCCTCTCGACAGCGGTACGAGACCCCGGCGGGCAGGCCGTGGACATGCGCCTGCAGTACATGAACGCGGCCGCCCGGGCGGGACAGCCTGATCCCGACGCCGCGATCGGCCGGTTGTGCAGTCAGCTGTGGCCGCAGATGGTGGACAACGGATCCTTCGATGCCTGCATGCGGGTTCTCAACAGCGGGGAGGTCGAGCACGGGGCGTTCGCATGGACCGAGGAGTCGACCTACCGACCCGCGGACTACGAGTACCAAGCCGTGCGGACAGGGCCCGATCATCTCCTGTGGGTACTGCGGGACAACAGCGCCCGTGTGCTGCGGGCGGAGTTGCTGGCCGCGGTCACGACAGGTCTGGCCGCCGCGTCCACGACCGAGGAAGTCCTGCAGATCCTGACCGCGAGCATCATGCCCGCCGTGGGAGCCACGGTCGGCGCGGCCGTCCTCAACGAGCCGGACAGCGACACCTATGTCGTGCGGCACATCCACGACGCGCAGGAAGGTCCGCGCCCCCCTGTCCCCTTCAGCGTCACCGCCCCGTATCCGATGGCACACACCGCGCGCACCGGCCGGGCGCTGTTCTTCACGACGCCGTCTCAGCGCAGCCGGGCCTTCCCCGAGGCAGCCCACTTCTTCACCGACCGGTATCAGTCGACGGCGGTGCTGCCGCTGCGCACGGGAGACCGCCTGCTGGGGGCGGTCAGCTTCCACTTCTCCGTCCAGCACACCTTCGACCCGGCCGAGCGCGCCTTTCTCACCGCCCTTGTGGACCACTGCGCGCTGGCCATGGAACGGGCGCGGCTGCGAGCGGCGGCCGACGGCGCGCACTCCCAGCTCGAAGTCCTCTCCGAGCTCGGCCGCCTCCTGTCCTCCTCCCTGGACCCGCGCACCACTTTCGACAACATCGTCGACGCGGTCGTGCCCCGGATCGCGGACGGGTGCCTGATCCATCTCACCGGCCGCGACGGGCAGCCGGTCCTGGCGACACTCCGCCACCACGATCCGGATCAGGAACGCGCGCTCGGTGGCCTGTTGCGCGACTTCCCTCCGCGGCTGGATGCCGAAGGAGGTATCGGTGCCGTCATCCGCACTGGGCACCACGAATTGATCACGAACGTCCCCGGGACCCTCGACCGGCTCGCCCGCAGTGATGAGCACCGGGCGGCGCTGCACCGTCTCGTACCCGCGTCCTCCTGGCTCGCGGTGCCCATGAGTCACTCCGGGACCGTCATCGGATCCATGGTGCTCACCCAGGCGGCCGACACGTCCGCGCTGTTCACCGAACGGGACATCCCCTTCGCACAGGAGCTCGCCCAGCGCGCCACACAGGCCGTGGTCAACGCCCGACGCTACACCGAGCAGAGCCACGTCGCGCACACTTTGCAACGCAGTCTCCTGCCGAAGAGGCTCCCCGAACTGCCCGGTATCGACCTGGCCGCCTGCTACCACCCCGGCGCCGAAGGCACCTTGGTCGGCGGCGACTTCTACGACATGACGCCCCTGACCGACACCGCATGGTCGCTGGCCATCGGCGATGTCTGCGGCAAGGGGCCCCACGCCGCCGCGCTCACCGGCCTGGTGAGGCACACCGCCAGGGCCGCGGCACGAACCGACGCCGACCCCCTCTCCGTACTGCGAGCGGTCAACACCGCCATCCTCGCCGACCAGGACTCCCCCAGCTTCTGCACCGCCGCCTATGCCCATCTCGACCTCGGCGCACGCAGCCCACGCCTCACTCTCGTGCTCGGCGGCCACCCTCGGCCCCTCCTGCGCCGGGCGGACGGCACCATCACCGCCCTCGGACGGCCCGGGACCTTGCTGGGAGTGCTGGACGAGCCCCGCCTGCACGCGACAATGCACTCCCTCCGCGCCGGGGACACGCTCGTCCTGTACACCGACGGCGTCACCGAACGCCGCTCCGAGGAGGCCATGCTGGGCGAAGAAGGCATGCGCCACGTCCTTGAGCGCACCCACGGACTACCCGTGACCGACCTCGTCAGCGCGCTGGAACGAGCAGTGATCGACTACACCTCAGCCCCCCTCGACGACGACGTCGCCATCGTCGCGCTGCACCTGAGGCAAGCCTCGCAGGGCACCCCACTGAGCCCATAGGGGACGTCTCCTCGAAGGCGGGCGCACGGCGGGGCAGACCGACGCCTGGCCGACGCCCGCGACCGCGCCGACCCTCCCGTCGCCACGGCGCGCACTGCAATTCCGTCCGCCCTGCCAGCGCCGCACTCGGAGTGACCCGTCCGGTCAGCACGCCGTCGAACCCCGCATGAAGACCCGACGAGCGCCTGTTATCGGCGCGCGGTCCTGGGCAACGAAATGGTTCACCGTGCCGCCCCGGAATCGCTATTCTTCTGCTGGCTGCCGTCGACTTCGGCGTCCGGGGCCGCTGCCGGATCGGCTTTCATCCCACGGGCTCGTTGGCCTCCGGCTCCTGGTTTCGTCGAGCGCGGCGGCCGTCTGCCTGTGAGCAGCACGAGCGCGGGCGCGAGTCTCTTCGGCATTGGGCTGGTCGTCCGGGGTGCTCAGGTGACTTCTCCTGTGGCCCGGTCCAGTGCGGTGTGTGCTGGGTGCCGGGTTGCTGGGGGTGCTGCGGCGGGGCTGCCGCAGGGGCGGCGGGCTGCGGACGCAGGCCGTGGGCGGCTTCGCACGTCCGCCTGCTGTCCTGGATCGTGGCGGCCACCTTGGCTGCGGCGGCTTCGAAGGCCCGGCGGATCAGCTCCACGGCGCCGACGTCGAGGAGCGGCGGGCACCGCAGCGGTGTACGGGCGGCAGGGAACCTTATGCGGCAATGGAAAGTTCCGTATCGGCAACCCAGCTCGACGAGTTCGCCCGCGTCGCCGCTGGCGGCGTCATGCCGCCACACGCCGTGTCCTTCCCCCCATCCCTGGGTTTCCCGTAGCTCTAAGGGGACCGCTCGCAGCACGGCGGGAAATCGCTCCCCCTCTTCTCCTATCAAACTCGCAAAGAGTCCCGGATGCGGAGTAATTGGAACGCATGTGCAGGTCAGGTCGAGGGGGCTTGTCCACCACGGAAGAACGGGGGGCTGTGATGAGCTCTGCTGTCTCGGCCACGGTGACGGCACGCGGAAACAGCGTGGACGGGCCGGCTGACTGGGCCCTGTTCACCGGGATCCTCGTGCTCTATCTGGCGGTCGGTTTCGGGCTGGAATTCCGGGCGAAGCGGCGCGGGGGCGCGCATCAGCCGGTGAAGGCGGCGGCGAGAGGGCTGTGCGCGGAGCGCCAAGGCGGCGCCGGCGCCGCCCCGGGGCAGTACTTGGCCAGCCGCATGGTGATGCTGGCGGGCGGGCTGGCGACGGGCCTGGCCGGCTACCTCAGTCGCAGCGCGTCAACTGCCGTACAAATGCTGGTCATGGGTGCGATGGCGGCCTGCGGAGTCGTGTGGTGCCACAGCCGCTACGCATGACGCCTCGCCGATGTCACTCTCGGAGGGCGGCCGCTGTGTATCGAGTTGTCCGTACGTCGCCTGTACTGCGAAAACGTGACCTGCCCGAAGAGCCTTCGCCGAGCAAGTACCGGGACTGACCGTGCGCTACCAACGGCGGACACCCCAGTCGCAGCGTCTGGTGGAGGATGTCGGCGTGGTGCTGACTGGCGGGGCGGTTCCCGGATGCTGCGGCTTGGTGCCACTGGCGGTGTTCTGAGATCCGGAACGGAATGCTCCGGGCGGATCTGACGCTCCGCCCAGCCACAGAGGCCCGACGCAGGACACCAATCTCCGGTCACGGTGTTCTGCGACCCACGTGGGACATCGGGAACCTCTCGCCGACCAGGGGCGCCTCGGTGAGCATCGCAGGACTCTGGGTCGAGGACATGCCAATTCTGCCCGGCGATCGGGCCACCGTCCGCCTCATTCCCCTCAGACCAGCGCCCGTTTGGGAGAGGGGTGCCAGCCGATCTTGTTGTCTGCCCACCGTCGCACACTTCCTTTCCTGACCGCGACTGCCCACCGGGAGAGTGTTCTTGCAGACACTCGTCACCAGGGCCGTCGGCACCTCCAGGGGCTCCTGTGGTCCGAGTACGTCGCCCGGCGGCCCCGGCCTACGGGGTCAGCCATGGCGGCGGAACAGAGCTGCGGAGCTTGCCCGGCTCCTGGTCGTGCTCGAGCTCCGGTGGCGTGGCGGCCTGGAGGCGGGCGGCTTCGGCAGCGACTTCCTCACGGGCGACGTCGCCGGCGTGGCAGGTACCGCACACGGACACGTCCCCGGCCCTTCAGGCCGTCCGATGCGCGATGCTCTCCTCCCAGCGCTGGTCGGTGAACTTCCTTCCGCACCGCTTGCATCTGGGGCGCTGCGCACCTCCCGCTCAGAACCTGTCTTTGACGCCCGCCCGCGAGGTCTGTTTCAGGTGCTTCATGTGCTGTAGGTGCTGTAGGTGCTGAGGTTGGCTTCGACGTGGCCCAGCAAGGTCAGCAGCTGCTCCCGCTGGGTCTCGTCAAGGCCAGTGAGGCTTTCCTGTTCCAGGGTGCTCCAGGCGCGGTCCACCTCGGCCAGCATGCAGGCGCCGGAGTCTGAGGGCTCCACCAGCACAGCCCGCCCGTCCGTCGGGTCCGGCAGGCGGCGTACATGTCCGGCCTGTTCCATCCGCTGGAGCGTCTTGGTGAGGGTGGAGGGCTCGATGCCGAGCATGCGGACCAGGTCCGACTGGCGGAGGACCGGTCCGCTCTCCCACAGGTGCATCATCACCAGCTCCTGGCCCGGGTACAGCCCGAGGTCGCGCAGCAGGGCCGCGGCCACCGTGCGGTGCAGCCGGGCCACCCGGCACAGCGCCAGGCTGACCGGCCCGCCACCGGCGGTGGGCCGCGCGGCAGGCCGGGCCGCATCCGTTGCCGTCGGCTCCTTGGTGGGCTTCGTCACTGCTTGCACGCCTCTCCGACCGTCCTGCGGGCACCGAAGGGTGCCCCGGCCACCACTTTACTTGGTCGGCTAAGGATTGCTGTACGGTGAACCCCGGGCGAACTACTTAGCCGACTAACCATTTATTTGGTCGGCTACACATTCCTGCCGCGGCCGCACAGGGTGGCCGGCGATCACCGCGCGGGCAGGGACCCCTCACTTTCTGGGAGCACCTCCATGAGCAAGACCTGGTTCATCACCGGCTCGTCCCGCGGCTTCGGCCGCCAGTTCGTCGAAGCGGCCCTCTCCCGTGGGGACAAGGTCGCGGCCACCGCCCGCGACACCGCCGCGCTCGGGGACCTCGTCACCGCCTACGAAGACGCCGTCCTGCCGATAGCGCTGGACGTGACGGACCGGGGCGCGGTCTTCACCGCTGTCGAGCGCGCCCACGCACATTTCGGCCGCCTCGACGTCGTCGTCAACAACGCCGGGTACGCCCTGTTCGGCATGGTCGAGGAGTTGAGCGAGGGGCAGATCCGCGACCAGTTCGAGACCAACTTCTTCGGCACCCTGTGGGTCACCCAGGCCGCCCTGCCGTTCCTGCGTGCCCAGGGCAGCGGTCACATCGTCCAGATCTCCTCCTTCGGCGGCGTGGCGCCCTGGCCCAACATGGGTGGCTACCACGCCTCAAAGTGGGCCCTGGAAGGCCTCACCGACACCCTGGCCCAGGAAGTCGCCGGGTCCGGCATCAAGGTCACTCTCGTCGAGCCCAACAACTTCGCCACCGACGCGGCGGGCCCCTCCGGCGTTCACGCCCAGCCCCTGCCCGCCTACGACGACGTGCGCGCCGCGATGGTCGCCGCTTTCAGCGGTGCCCCGGCCGGTGACCCCGCCGCGGCCGGCCCGGCACTGCTGAAAATCGTCGATGCCGAGAACCCGCCGCTGCGGGTCTTCTTCGGCAGCGCCTCTCTTCCTGTCGTCAGCCAGGTCTACGCCGAGCGGCTCAAAAACTGGAACGACTGGGCCGAGGTATCCGCCCTGGCCGAGGGCGCACAGACCTGACTAGGTGGTTGGCAACCTCCACCGTGATGATCACAGGCGTCCTGCCGGAGCCCACGCCCAACGGCTGTACTGGTAGCTGGCGGCGCCTGAGCCAAGACGGGGACGCCCGTGCTCACCAGCCTTTCCGGCATAGCCACACAACTATGGCCGGAACGCCATCCGGTATCTCCGTTACAGGAGCGCGGACGCTGAACGGCTACCTCTGTCCCACGGGCACCACACGGGCTCTGAACTGTGGCATTGAGGAGGAGAGACACCCACGGGCCTGGGGACGCCGGCTGGCGGCCAAGGCCGGGTGGTGGGTGCGGTCTTCGCCGCCATGTTCACCGGCGGCCGGGCGGACCGGTACGTGTACCCGCCGCCCGGGCCGTCGGCGGCGTACCGGCTCAGCGGCGCAGGCGCGAGAGCCAGCCGGTTGTCTTCTGCTCGGGCACGGCCGGCTCTTGCTCCTGGTCGCGCTCCTCCTGCCGGGGGCTCACACCCCAGGCAGGTCCAAGTCGGCCTCGAACCGCTGGTCGCAGTCCCGCACAGAGACGGGCGCTTCGCCGGGGAAGGGCCCCAGCCGACGCGCGCGGTCGCCTTCCATCGTTCATCGGTGAACGCGGCACCGCACTCACTGCAGATGGGGCGCTGGGGGGGGCGGGCCAGAAGTCGTCCGACCTGGCCTCACCGCGTACCGGCTCCTGGCGCTTCTGGGTGTCAGCCGCTGGGCTGACGACGAAGCCGGCCTTCTGCTTGCAGCCGTCGCACAGGTGCGGGTGGGAGTCCTTCGGGGTGCCGCAGTCCGTCGCCTGTGCCGCCTCCCACCGTTCGTCGGTGAACTTCGCCCCCGCGGCCGGCGCACACGGGACGGCGCGCCTCCCGTTCGGCTGCCTGCTTCGCGGCCTGCTCCTGCGCCGCTCGCTGCACCTTTGCCTTGTACTCCGCCTGTGCACGCGCGGCCTCTTGCCGGGCGCGGGCGTCGGCGGCCTCGCGGCGGGGGTTACCGATCGCCTCCCGCAAGGGCTCCATGTGGTCGCGGCCGAAGCGAAGGAACACCAGTCCGGCCGGGCCGTGCTCGCGGAGGTTCTTCAGCCCGGTCGCGATGATCGGGATCTTCCCCTTGTAGAGATGGCGGCCGCTGCGCTGCCGCTCCCCCTGCCACAGGTGCCGGGTCAGCTCCATCAGGAGCGGGACGGTGCGGTTGGGGTTGCGCTCGCCGATGCGGTTGAACACCAGCAGCACGGGCGGATGCGGCGCATCACCGTACCGGCCCTCGGGAACCGTCCAGCGGGTGCGCCACATCGGGCGCTCCTTGCCGCCGGTGTCCTTCACCTTGCGCTTGAAGAACCGGGCGTACTTCTCCAGCTTGGCGGCGAGCTCCTCCGCGGTCTCGTGGCAGTTGTCGACCTCGATGAACAGCAGCGGCACCTGGTCCTGCGGGGCGGTGAGCACAAGGTCGGCTCGGGCGCCGCCTTTGCCCGGCGTGTTCCACGTGCCGGTGGCGGGCAGCGGGACCTCGGTCCAGTACGAGGCGATGGTGCCGATGCCGTCCGGTGCGACGACGGCGGCCTGGGCGGCGGCCTGAACGTGTGGCGGGTCGTCGGCGAGCCTGGCGAGGTTCGGCTTCGGGCGCAGCATGGTGATCACGGTCTCGTTGACGGCCAGCGGGTGGGAGGCGCCGCTGGAGCCCGCGCCGCGTGCGGTGGAGCCCAATCCCTCCCCCGCCGGGCGCCGCAGCTCGTAGGAGGCGGCCTCCGAGCCTTTGAGAGTCAGGTTCCGCAGGGTGTCACCCCTCTCGGTGGAGCCGCCGTTCTCAGACAGGCCGTGCTTGCGCATGTCGGAAAGGGCGCCGGTGTGCGAGGCGGTGCGGGCCTGCTTCCGCTTCGACGGGGTCGGCTTGTCAGCGTGCCGGAACGTCAGGTGCGGGGCACCGATCCGCTGTATCTGATCAGCCGTCGCCACCTTCAGCGCCCCGAGCACGCGCAGCACATCGCCGTGGTAGCTGTTCGTCGACCCCGCCGGATTCGTCATCCGCTTCCCCGCCATCAGCTCTGCTCCCTCGTCGCTCGCGACCGGCCGCCGGCCGACCGCTGCTGCTGCCGCTGGCCGCGCCCGGCCTGGGAGGGCGTCCGGGCCCCCCGGAACCCGATGATCTCGTCCACTACGGACATCAGGAGGAGATAGAAGGGTTGTGACGGCGCAGTTTTCGCGCCGATTGCGGCTCTGACGACGGGTTTTCCTCCGAGCGCGGGTGCCGGGCACCAAAGGGGGTTCCCAAGGGGCCTTCGAAGTAGGCGCCCAGGGAAGCCCCTTCGGCTTACCCCGCGCGGGCCGGCCTTCCGGTGTGATCGGCCCGAGCGGTGCCGTGGCCGGCCCTCGGGTGGGTGGTCGCCATCGTCTGATCTCCTTCGCTGCCCCGGCCGGGGCGGTCATTGCGAAGGAGCAGCGTGCAACCGACCCCCTTGTCCGCGGTCTGACCGGTGCCGATAGCGGAGGTGGTTAAGGAGAATCGCGGCCGTGGTCGGGCGGTAGCAGAGGTGGACAAGGGGGTGCGGTCGGTGGCTATGTGCGTGAGTCGGGACATCGTTTCGACGCGGGTTGGGGAGTCGCACGTTCATGCGGGCAGCCGATGTACGCGAGAACGGGTTCTGGCTCACTTTCCGTGGAGTGGTTACGGAGAGTCAAATCTTCGGTGCCATGCGATGCCTGTCGGGATGGGCACGAAGCTGGGGTGAGGTGAGTTCCAGGGCCCGGTTGTCGCGTCCGGCGCTCATGTGGTTGAGCCAGCGTTCGTACCAGTCGAGGAAGTCGGTGGCGGAGGAGACGTTGGGGCCCCAGAACCCATCGCTGTTGCCGATGAGGACGCGGCCGGTGAGGGGACCGGTCACCGCGATGACGCATACGTCGGCGCAGCCCATTTCGATGACGTGGAGGAAGAGGTCGCGTCCGTGGCCCCCGGGTTCTGCGTCGTCGAAGCCGCGGGGTGCCCCCGGTTCCTCGCGCGGGTTCATGACCAGCAGGGAACACCGCTCCAGCGGCATGAGGCCGTAAAACGGCGCCGCGCCTGAGCCGCCGATGTGCATGAGGAACTGCCGGTAGGCGTCGGGCAGGGCGATGTCGTGCTCGGCCTCGAACGCAGCGACGCGTGCTTCCGCGAGCTTCGGACCGAGGCGGAACTCGTGTTGCTCTTCCCCGAAGGAGTGGCTGCGCAGTGGTTGGAACGGGATCGCGGCCAGCTTGCGACGCAGGCGGGTATGCGGGGATCCATGGTGCATCTTCTCTCGTCCCCGTCACCCTATGGGTGGCTGTGGTCAGCTGGCCAGAAGAACCCTCTTCCTCGGGAAAGCGAAGTCGGCCCGGCCGAACATCTGGCGCTTGAGCATCTCGATCCGGTTGACGTGTCCTTCGACGACGCCGGAGTTCCAGGGCAGGGTAGGCCCGGCAATGACGGCATCACGGTCACGTTCGATGCCTGCGGCCAGGGTGTGGAGGCTGGGCAGGTCGTCGCGCCGGACGGCGTCGAGCCACTGCGGAAGCCGTTCGCCCTGGCGCTCGGTGAGCATCTGGGCGAAGGACCGGACGTGAATGGTGAGGGCGTCGAGTTCGGGGCAGTGGTCCAAGACTGCCTTGAGCCGAAGGTGGTCGATCTCAGGGAGGGTCTCGGGGAGCCGGAGGATCCAGCCGGCGACGACCCGGGGTGACGGTGGCCGAGCTGTGATCGGGTTGGGAGAGGTCCTCTTCTCCCGGAAGTAGGCGCGAACGCGCTGGTAGCTGCCCTGATAGCCGAGCGGCACGATCTCCTCCCATACTGCCCAGGCGTTGGTGCAGCCCTGGTTCCAGCGGTCATCCAGGTAGGGCTTGAACGCGTCCAGCTTGGCAGGCCGGCCCTGCCACTGCCCGCGGAACAAGTCCTCCGGGGTGGCTGCGTCGGCGAAGAGTTTGACAGTACGCGAGGTCATGCAGAGTTGGCGTCCGACCGCCCTCCGACTGAGTCCGGCGGTCAGCAGTTCGTGGACAGTCGCGTGGTTGGCTCGGGTTCGGTCAGCGAAGCGGTGTCCCCTTGGCCAGGGCGAGCCGGACGGGTCTTCGAACTTCTCCAGCTCGGGGGCGGGCTGGGCTGGATCTGGCGCCAGCACCCTCAGGCATCCGCGGTGGTCTGCGACACAACGCTCGGCGGCTTCGCTCAGGTTGTGCCAGAGATGCCACCTGTCCGCCACCTGCACCGCCCGGGGCGCCCCGGCGGTGGCGCCTTCTGCGAAGAACGGCGCCCGATCGCGGCAGACCACCTCCACCCCTGGCCGCTTCGCGAGCCATGCGGCCAGGCTGGAGGCTTCCCGGTCGGGCAGCAGGTCCACCGGGCGTCGGCTTTCGACGTCGACCAAAACGGTTCCGTAGTGGCGGCCTTTGCGGGTGGCGTACTCATCGACGCCGACGACGCGCGGGGCCGGAACTTCCGGGTCGGGCAAGGATTCGACCAGCCGCAGCACCGTGCTCCGGCTGACGGACAAACCGAAGACTTAGGAGCTGTGAATCCGCCGCGACCAACTTCCGCAGCCAAGGGCAATCGGACCCGGCCACCGTCCTCTGGGCCTCGATGCGTACCGCTTCGTCGGTCACGTCGACCGACAGCACAGCCACGTCCGAGATCGACGGGAACAGTAACTCCTCCAGCCGGAGCACTACTTCTTCCACGGGCCGAACTGTCAGCCACACCGCACTGGGGACGAATCAATTTCAGGCAGCTTCCCGATGTCCCGCTCACCCGACAAACGTCACTCCGCGTGATGATTCACGGAAAAGTGAACCAGAGCCCGAAGTCGTGTCGAAACGACTCCCGCTTCCGCGTGCACAGCCAGGGCGGGTTCGCGGTCGGGCCGACCACCCAAGTGGGCCCGCACCGTGCAGTCCATGACCGCGCGCCCGTAGCCACGCCCGATGCGCACCGGTGCGGTGGAGCGCACCGATCCGGTGCGGTGGAGCGCACGTGCCCAGCCGGTGCGCCTCCACTCGGTGGAGTGGAGGCCGCTCACGGTGTCGTCCACTCTCAAGCGGTGGCTCCACCGCACCGGGTGCGCGCCCTCGGGCCCACTCAGTGGCCGGCCTCCCGGCCACGGTGCGGTCCAGGTTGTTGTGAGCGGTGCGCCTGCTGATCGTCCGGGTGCGGCGTCTCGGTGTCGTCGCGGCGCGTGTAGTGGTTCATCGTGGTGTGGGCCCGGTCGGCCGCCTCGGTGAACGCGTCCTGGAGGTGGCACAGGCGTTCGGCGGTGAGATCCAGGGCTTCGACGTCCGTGCGGGATTCCCGCAGGGCCCGCAGCGCCTTCAGGTCCATCGCCTCGTGGCGGCCGGGGTCCTGCTCCTGGTCGGTCTCGGGGTCGGCCGGCTCGGGTGCGAGCAGCTGCTCGGGCATCGCCGCCTGCTGGTGGGCGACGACGTCGTACGCCCGGCCCCGCCCGGCGGTGGCGGTGGTGGTGCGCAGCTGCTCGCGCACCACCGCGCCGGCGAAGGCGGCGCGCTCGTACTGGAGCGGGATGCGGGGAATCTCCCACTCCCCCGCGTCCTGTCCCGGGTGCCGGGGCGCGGGCGGCTCGCCGGGATCGGCCGGGGGTTG
The DNA here is from genome assembly GCF_016905445.1 of Streptomyces sp. G44. Taxonomy (GTDB): domain Bacteria; phylum Actinomycetota; class Actinomycetes; order Streptomycetales; family Streptomycetaceae; genus Streptomyces. The sequence continues at coordinate 6,541 of NZ_JAFEXF010000061.1, read as the reverse complement.
CCGGTCCGGGTTCGGAGCGGGAGTGGGTGGGCGGCGGGTGGGGAGGCCGGACAGGGACCACCGGGCGGTATAGAGACGGTAGCCGGCCTCCAGGCCGCGTACGGTCTTCGGCTCGCTGATGTCCAGGCAGTGGGTGGAGATGGCGGCGGCCACCACCTGGTCGTCCAGGCCGGGGTCGCGGCGGCGGCCGCGCAGAACGAGGGCGAGGTGGCGGCGGGCTTCGGCGAGCAGGTGCCGGCGGTGGAAGCGGCCGCCGTCGTTCATCACGAACACCGTCGCGGTGACGTCGAGGGCCGCCAGCGCTATGTCGACCGCGGCCGCGACCCGGGCCCGGATCACGGCGGCCGCGGCGCGGGCGTGCTCGAGGAGGGAGTTGATGACGTCGGCGGCGACCTTGGAAGTGAGGATCGCGCTCACCTTCCACCAGACGCGCAGCTGCGCCAGCGACTGAGTCTTCCGCTTGGGTGGGCGAGTCTTGCGGGCGGCGTTCTGGTTCATCTTGGCGCGGGCCCGTTCGGAGACCACGGGCAGGAACCGCGGCTCGCCGTCGTCGTCGACGGCGGTGACGTACTCGTGCTCCAGCTCGGTCAGGCAGGCAGCGATCTCGTCGCTGCGCCGGGCAGTCCAGCGGATCAGCTCGTGCGGCAGCCCGGCCATCTCCGTCACGGGCCGGCGTCCCGGGGTGACGGTGCGGGGCTCGGTCGTCAGCCCCAGCTCCTCGCAGAGCTCCGCGGCAACGAGCTCGTTGTAGAGCGCGCAGGCGGCCACGGTGTTCTCGTGCAGGGCCGTGGTGTGGATCGAGTCCCATTTCCCGTCCAGGCGCTGCCCCTTCACGCTCAGAAGTAGATGGTCATGCAGCAGCGGCCGGCCCGACCGCGCCTCGTAGTGGCGGAAGCGGGCGGCGACCAGACCGCCGGGCGGCCGCACCCGGTAGATGCCGTCCTTGCCGTACCGGATCACCGCAACCTCGTCCTCGATCCACTCCAGCACCCGCTCGATCGCCTGCTCGTGCGCGGCCTCGATCACCCGCCGCGTCGCCTCATCCCCCAGCGCCCACAGGAGGTAGATCGTCGGCTGCGGCCGGAAGACGAAGTCCACCCTGGTGATCATCACCCGGCGTCCCAGGGCGCCGGCCTTGAACGCCTTCTTCGGGGAGTCGCCGGTGGCGAGTCGCTCGGCCTCGATCCGGTCCGCGCACGGGTGGCGGCCTCGCTCGCCGAACAGGTTCCGCAGCTGCGCCTCGGTGACTTCCTCACCCGGTGCGAGCCCGAGCGCGGCCAGGCCGCGGCCCATCCAGCACCCGGCCGGGACGCCGGCTTGCTCCTGGGCGGCGCGCAGCGGGGTGCGGGCCGGGCGGCGTCCGTCGCCGACGACGGTCTCGCGCGAGTAGTAGCGGTGCATCTGACCGGCCCGGATTACCCTGTGCCTCGCACAAGCCGCCGAACTGCTTCACCACCAAGCTCACCGACGCCACCTCCTTCACCAGTGGAACGCGAGCAAGCCCCACCGCCAAGCGGTTGCTCCCGTGAGCCCCACTTCCGCGGCTACCGCTGCTCAGCCAGCCCTCAAGAGCACCGCGCCGGAAACGGAGGTCTTCAACGGCGTGGACCAGAAGGCTCTGCGGGCATGCATGGAACAAGACCCCGATGTCTGCCTGGAGACCGTACCGGGGCTGGCCGACTGCGTGGTGGGCGCCCGGCTGTGCAACGCCGCGGCGCTGCCCGCCAGCCCGCAACCCGCCCCTTCTCCGCAGGGCGGGGACAACGGTGAGGAGGTAACGGCTGCGGACGTCCGTGAGCGGGCGGCTACCGCATTCGCCATAAGCCCCGGCGAGGTCACCGTCACCGCCACCTCGGCATCGCGGGCAGCCCTGTCCCCCGACACCGAGGGCAAGGACGAGGTCCGGACGGTCTCCTCCACTCAGGCCACGCCGGGCCTGCAGCGCAGTGAGCGGCTCTTCGACGGCTTCACCGCGCGCTACGACGCGGCCACCGGTGCGCTGCTGGACGCCTGCTGGGGGCAGATGTGCGAGCAGTGAACCGCTCCCGCCTGCTCACTGCGGCGTTCCGCGACCGTGCCCTGACCACCCGCCTTCGCCTTGCAGGAGTCCTTTCCGGTGACCTTCCGTACAACGCTGCTGCGTCTGGCACGTGGCACTGCCGCCACCGCCGCCTTGGCCATGCTGGCCGTCGTCTCCCCCGCCGTCGCCCAGCCGGATGCCACGGGCCATGCCGGTAACGGCGAGCGGGTATTCGTTGACGCCTCCACCGTTCCCGCTGCCGAACTCGCCGGCCTCAACACCCCCCAGTCCTTGGCCGACTACACCCGTCACCACAACACTCGGCTGGCGCCGCAGCGTCCGGCCACCGCCCCGGACGCTGGTGACCCCGCCGACCTGCGCAAGCAGTGTGCCGAGCGCGCCGAGAAGGCCGAAGGCGCCAAAGGCTGGATCAAGTCGCGCTTCGAAAGCTGCCGAGAGCACCCTTACGACCTGATCTTGCGCAACAAGCAGGGCACCCAGTCGATCGGCCGGCTCTGGTTCGACCAGTGGATTCTCGGCTTCGCCTACGACGGCAGCCGCCGCGTCGACTACGTCTCCGGCGTCGAGAACATCCGCGTACAGGCCACCCCCGATGAAGACGCCACCAAGTGGCGTGTCGGGCAGCACTTCTCCCACACCATCAACGCCGGCTCCAGCGACCCCGGCCCTCCGTCACGGCCCCGCAGACCACCCGGCGCGATGAGCTGCTCGGCGCGTGGGACCGCACCCCCCAGTGGACGCTCACCTACACCTCCCCCGACAAGGGAGCTGTCGACCCCAAGAACCAGCAGCGCGTGAACACCCTGGTCATGATGGACCTGACCGCCGACTCCCCCAACGCCTCGCCCTACTCCGAAGTCAACTCCTACCACTCCACCGTGCGCTTCGACTACGCCGGCCAGACAGGCGGCAAACACAAGGGCACCGTGTTCACCGAAGCCCGCGTCGAACTGACAATGAGCAGGAAGGATCCGCTGGTCAAGGAGAGCGCCCTGCACATCTACGACGCGCAGAAGCGCCCTGAGCGGACCTTCCCCTCCTTCGTCGGCAAGAGCGTGCCCGGCGAGAAGGAGCCCCTGCACCGGCTCGTCGACAAGAAGAAGCAGGAAGACAACCGGGAGAAGTCCATCAAGGAGTGCATCAAGGTGTGGGGCAGCTACACCGGCAGCGGCCTGGAGTGCGACGAGTACCCCTTCGCCTCGACCAAGGAAGAGTCCATGAAGGGCGACAACCGTTTCTCCGTCCGCCTCATTGACGGCAAGGACAACGGTAAGGGCGGGGTGCGGATCAACGAGATGTATACCCTCAACCGCGTACTCGACGACGACCCCTTCTACGTGAAGATCACCGACTAGACAGGACAGGACGGCGCCCATGGCTCTGCTCGCCGACTACAGCGTCGCCGCCACTCCCGGCCGGCGCGTCCTGGAGGTTTACGACGCCGATGCCTACCTGAGCGACCCGGCAGCCATGGACGCCGCCGAACTGCAGGTGGTAGCTGGCAACGGCTACCACCTGTACCTCATCAGCCTCCAGTCCGCCGTCCCGGCCCACATCTCCATCCGCATCTGGGACACAGCCCCTGCCGTACCTGCCGACGCCGAGGGCCACGTCCCGATCAGCATCGAGTCCGAAACCGGCACCCTCGTCGTCAACCAGCTCGAGATAGGCCCCGCCGGTGAGATGACCCTGCCCCGCCCCGGCGTCTACGAGGGCCACGCTTGGTGGAGCGGACGGCAAGCCGCAGCCGACTACTACGACAGCTACCTCGAGCGGGACATCGAGGACTGGACCAGCGAACAGACCCGCAACTACCTCACCGGGTGCCCCGCACAAGAACGCTACGTCCTCGATCTTGCCTACACCTGCGAACCGCTCCCCCTGGACGAGGACCACGACGCAGACCTCTGACCGATCTCTCCTGGACGCGCTCGACCGCACGCGCGCCGCACGGGTGCGGGTGCATCACGGCACGACTTGCGTGTGGTGCTGTCACCGGGCAGTGACACCCGCCTCGGGCCTGACCCGGGGAAGCGTCCCTGCCCGCGCCCTTCGGCCACTCGGAAAAGCGCCGGTGGGCTGTCGCCCCCGAGGGCCCGAACGACGCGGACGGCAACTGCTGCCACGTGCAGCCTGACGTGGCCACTAACACGATCGTGGCCAGCACCTCCCGGTCGCCATGCCGACGCCGGCCACCACCCTGGGGCCGCGATGGCGCCTCCGGGACCACCCGCTGGAACAACTCCCACAACTCGTCCGGCACCAGCCGCAGGTCCGGGCGGCGGGGACGAGCGACAGACGCTGCTGTTCCGCGCCTGGCCGGCCTGGTCGAGGTTCCGGGTGGTATTCCCGACCTGGGACCGCACCCTGCCCACCGTGGTCTCCTGCCTGGACTCCACTCTGCGGGCGATCGGCGGGGCTCCGATCTATGTCCCGACCGACAACGAGAAGACGATGACCAACGACCGGGTTGCCGGGGTCGCGGTCCGCCACCCCCAAGTCATCGTTTCGCAGGACGGCACTACGGCCTGCAAGTACATACGTGTGTACCTTTCGACCCGGCGGCTCCGAGGCGACCGTGAGGATCGCGAAGGCGGACCTGGCGCCCACGGATGCGAACCTGCAGGAGAAGTACGCCGCGGAGGCGTTCTACCGCGTGATCGACGCAGCCTACGAGCGCCGGTCCGTGATCGTGACCTCGAACCTCCACCCCTCAGGATTCGATTCGATCATGCCCAAGACACTGGCCACCGCCGCCGTCGACCGGCTCCTGCACCATGCCCACATCGTCCTGACCGAAGGCTCCAGCCCCCGGCTGACTCAGGCCACCAGCAGCCAGGGCGTCGTCCCTCTCGCCCCGGCCGGCTGACCCCGTTTCCTCAGACGGGTCCCGGAAGCGGACCAAGGTGCTTGATCACACGGTCACGCAGAAGAAGGTACTCCTCCCAGCGGCGGGGCAGCGGGCCCGGCGGGCGCGTGACGACACGAGCAGCCGTGACGGTCTGCCCGCGCTGGAACTGTTCAAGTGTCAGGTCGAGTTCCACACCGCTGGCTAGCCGGTTCCACCAGTGGAAACCGTGCTGGGTCCCGTCAAGGTGCACCTCTCCGACCACCAGAACACCGCCGAAGACGTCGTTGACGAGCAAGGCTGTGATGTCGCAGTGCCCCCAGGCCGGGTTGCCCGGCTGCCAGTCGGCCCGGCCGCCCCGACCATGCACGGACACACCCGAACAGCGGAGGAATAGTCATACCGGACAGGGAGATCAACTGTCCGTCAGCAGGGGGCTGAAATGACCGCTCACTCGAACGGGCTGATGTCCGTGGACACAGACCGCAGACCAAATCCTGACTTGGCAGACGTGAGTACCGAGGACCCCGGCCCTTCAACGTCTCACCTCTTACCGTGCACGAGCTCGTAAGGGCTGTCCCGCAAGTGCTCTCAGGCCGCGTTTGAGGTCTGCCGTAGCCACACGATCTGGGCCTCACTCTCACAAGCGGACTACAGGGAGTCCGGGCCGGCCACTGTTTCGATCGCCAGAGGTGGGCAGACCTCTTCTTCCTTCGTGAGGTCCGCCAGCTCGTGTGGAGGCTCGGCTCCGTTTCGGACGGCCATGACGTAGGTCCTCGCCTCCTGCAGGCTCAGGCGCGGAGCCTGCTTGCGGAGGTGATGCATCGCGGCCACCGTCCCGGCGGAGTTAATCAACGCGAGCACGGAAGCGGCCAGAGGGTCGGGCGCCCGCACACCCTTGATCTGCCGGAGGTAGAGCTCCTCCCAGTCCTCACCCACCCACGTGGTGACAGGGATGTGGTGGACGCTCCCGTCGTACCGGTCCACCAGGTAGGGGCCGCCGCCGACGAGGAGATCGCGCAGATCGCGGGTGCGGGCGTACTCCACCGAGTTCCAGAAGACGAGCCAGCCCAACGAGTGCTCCTTCACCTCGTGGACGACCAGCTCATGTGCCAGCCGCATCGTGGCCAGCAACGACTCCACCCGTTCGACGGCACGCTCTTTGGAAATCACGCCTTCATCATCCACAGCGGGTCAACCAGATTTCCCAACACGCCAGCATTACGCACTGAGATCCCAACGTGGTCGCAGACGCGGTCCGACAGGCATAGTCCCGCTATCTGGTCAGGGCAAGGTTGTGAAGGCGGGCGATGCCGAGCATGGTGTGGTGGACGCCATCGCCTTTCAGGCGACGGTCGCGGAGGATCTTCCAGGTCTTCATGCGGGCGAAGGCGTACTCGACACGGGCGCGAACCTGGCGGTGAGAAGCGTTGTGGTCTTCCCTCCAGGCCGGCAGTTCGCTCTGCCGCTGCTGTGAGCGCCAGCAGGCGGCACGCGTCATGCCGCCGACCGTCCGCGAACAGGCCTAGGGCCTGTCTGACAAATGATTACCCCGTGGACTCGCGGAGCCAGAGGATCAAGGAAGCCAGGACAACTCCGGCACGGTAGCGGTCGCCGAGCTTGTCGAACCGGGTCGCGATCGCGCGGAACTG
>NZ_JAFEXF010000060.1 GCF_016905445.1 Streptomyces sp. G44 | reverse complement strand
TCGGCGGCGTGAGATGGGAAAAGGGGCCGGCGGCGGGGCGGGGCGGCGGCCCGGCAGGGGGGGGGGGGGGCCCGGGGGGACGGACGCCGGGGGTGGCCCCGCCGAGCCGTCCGCCGGGCCCGCGCCCGAACTGCCCGTGCTCGGCACCGAGGACGAGCTCCACCGGGCCGTGATCCAGAACGACGTACGGACCGTGCTGCTGCTCGCGGACCGCGGCCCGGCGCTCGCGGGCATGGTGCCGGTGCTCGGCGGCCTCGGCTGCGACCTGTGGGAGGTCGACGCCCGTCCCGCGGAGGCCGCCCCGCCGCGCCATGACGCCCGGCAGCGCGTGGCCGGGTTCGCCTGCCGCCCGCTGGCGTTCGCCGGGCAGCGCGGGACGAGCTTCGGCAAGCGGCTGCTGGACGTCACGGTGGCGGGGGTGCTGCTGCTGGTGGCCGCCCCGGTGCTGGCGGTCTGCGCGGTGGTGCTGCGGACCGTGGAGGGGCCCGGCGTCATCTTCCGGCAGGAACGTGTCGGCAAGGACGGACGGCTGTTCACGCTGCTGAAGTTCCGCACCCACCGGCCCGCCGACTCCCAGGAGGCGGCCACCCGGTGGAGCGTCGCCGACGAGCATCACATGAGCGCCTTCTGCCGCTTCCTGCGGAGCACCTCGCTGGACGAACTGCCGCAACTGTGGAACGTGCTGCGCGGCGACATGAGCCTGGTCGGCCCGCGCCCCGAACGCCCCTTCTTCGTCGCGCAGTTCAGCCAGACCTATCCCGACTACGCGCGGCGGCACCGGATGCCGACCGGCATCACCGGACTCGCGCAGATCCACGGGCTGCGCGGGGACACCTCCATCGAGGACCGGTGCCGCTTCGACAACGCCTACATCGACAGCTGGTCCTTCTGGCAGGACCTGTGCATCCTGCTGCGCACCCTCGGCTGTCTCGTCCGCCGCACGGGGAGCTGACCGCGGTGACCCCACGCGACGTCGTCCGGCGCGAACTCGGGCGCAGCGCCCCGGTCCTGCCGGTGGTCCTGGTGATCGCGCTGCTCGCGCTGCCGGTGCCGGAAGCCGGCGGCGGGGCGTCGGGCGGCGGCGGGACCGGGACGGTGGCCGACGCGGCCTCGGCGCTCCTCGTCGGCCTCTGCGCCGTCCACCTCGTACGCACCCGGCGGCGCCCGCTGAGCCGCAGAGCCGCCGTGCTCCTCGGCCTTCCGGTCGTCGGCATCACCGTGGCCGCCTGCGGGGCCGCCTCCGCCGCGACCGGTCTCGCCGGGGCCGCGCGCTACCTCCAGATCTTCGTGCTGGTGCCCGCGGCCGTGCTCATCCTGATCCGCGACGCGCGCCACTTCCGGGTCGTCGCCTGGGCGTTCGTGGCGCTGGCGCTGTGGCAGGGCGCGCTCGGCGTGCAGCAGAACCTGACCGGCACCGGGGCCTCGTACATGGGCGAGGACGTCCGCGCCGTGGGCACGTTCGGTTCCACGGACGTCATGGGGATGGCCACCGTCGTCTCGTACGGGATCGTCTGCGCCCTCGCGCTGGCCTTCCGGCCGCACGCGCCGCGGCAGCGGTGGACGGCCGCGGTGTGCGCGGCCCTGCTGACCGTGCCGCTCGCCCTGTCCTTCAGCCGCGGGGCGTGGATCGCCACGGCGGCGGCCTGCCTCGGCGTGCTGCTGCTCGCGGGGGCGCGCCGCGCGGGACGGGTGCTGCTGGCCGGGGGCGCGGCGGCCGTGGTCCTGGTCGCGGGACTCGGCGTGGGCTCGGCCATGCTCCAGCAGCGGCTCAGCAGCATCACCCAGGTCACGGGGACACCCGACCAGTCCGTCACCGACCGGTACACGATGTGGGCGGCGTCGGCGGACATGTGGCGCGAGCGCCCGGTGACCGGCGTGGGCCTCAAGGGCTTCCCCGACCACCGCGACGGCCACGCCTCGCTGGCCCTGTCCTCCGGCAGCGACACGGCGGGGGCGGGCAGCGGCTTCGTACGCCAGCCGCTCCTGTCCCCGCACAACATGTACCTGCTGGTGCTCGGCGAACAGGGGCTGCTCGGCCTTCTCACGCTGGCCGGCGGCTGGGCGGCGCTCCTGGTGTGCGGGCTGCGGCGGTGGCAGCGCCGGTGCGCCCGGCCGGACGGGCCCGGCGGTCCGGAGCTGGACTGCGCGCTGCTCGCCTGCGGTCTGCTGATCTGGCAGCTCGTCGACTTCGTGTACGCCGACATCGGCGGGCCCTCCACCGTGCTGACGGCCGTCGCGTTCGGCGTCGCGGCGTGGTGGGCGGTCGGCTCGCGGCTGCCGGAGGAGGCGGGCGCGCGATGACGACCGTGCCGCCCGCGGTGACCGCGGGGCAGGCGCCGCCCGGGGCGGGGGAACCGGCCGCGAAGAGCGGCGGATCGTTCCTCGCCAAGGCCTGGCTGGTCACCGCCGTGCTGTCGGTGGCCGGTTCGCTCCTCGGACTCGTGCGGGACCAGACGCTGGCCCACTTCTTCGGCGCCGGGACCGACACCGACGCCTTCCTCGTGGCGTGGACGATCCCGGAGCTGGCGGCGACGCTGCTCATCGAGGACGGCCTGGCCTTCTTCCTCGTGCCGGCGTTCAGCCTGGCCCTCGCCCGCCGCGCGGACGACGCCGCCGGGGACCCGGTGCGGGCACTCGTGCGGGCGTCGCTGCCGCGGATGTCGCTGTGGTTCGCCGCCGCGTCACTGGTCCTCATCGCGGCGGCGCCGTACGTGGTGGCGCTGCTGGCGCCCGGCCTGCCCGACCGGCAGGCGGCCGTGGACTGCACGCGGCTGACCGCCACCTGCGCCTTCACCTTCGGGCTCACCGGCTATTGCAGCGCGGCGCTGCGGGCGCACCAGCGGTTCGTGACGCCCGCGACGGTGTACGTCGCCTACAACGCGGCCATCATCACCGCGCTGTTCGTCCTCGCGGCGCCCTGGGGCGTGCGGGCCGCGGCGGCGGGAGTCGCGGTGGGCGGCGCGCTGATGGTGGTCGTACAGGCGCCCTCTCTCTGGCGGGAGCTGCGGCGCGGGCGCGGGCCCGCCGCCGTCCCGGCCGCCGCGGGACCGGCGGCGGCCGCGACCCTCCAGACGGCGATCATCTGGACGGTCCTGCTGTTCGCGCTCTGCCGTCAGTCGCAGGTCCTCATCGAACGCTTCCTCGCCTCGTCGCTGCCCGCCGGGGCCATCTCGCATCTGAACTACGCGCAGAAGGTCGCGCAGATGCCGATGGTCCTGTCGCTGATGCTGTGCACCGTCACCTTCCCCGTGGTCGCCCGCGCGCTGGCGGCCGGGGAGACCGAGCGGGCGCGGGACCGAGTCGAGCGCGACGTCGTCCTCGCGGGCTGCGTGGTGCTGCTCGGCACGGCCGCGGTCATCGCCTCCGCTCCCGCCCTGATCGAACTGCTCTTCCAGCGCGGCGCGTTCACCGCGCGGGACACCGACACCACCGCGTCCGTCATGCGCGTCTACGCCCTCGGGCTGCTCGGCCACACGCTGGTGGGCGCCCTCGCCCGCGCCCACTTCTCCCTCGCCCGGACCACCTGGATCCCCTGCTACGCGATGTTCACCGGCATCGTCACCACCGCGGGCATCGGTTTCCTCACCGTCGGCACCTGGGGCGTCCACGGCATCGCCGCGGCCAACGCCACGGGCATCTGCGTCAGCGCGCTGCTCCTGCTGCGCGGCATGGGCCCGGACACCGTGCCCATCAGGACGCGCAGGCTCGCCGGGCAACTGGGCCGTCTCGTGGCCGCCGCCGGGGGCGCCACGGCGCTGGGCGCCCTGTGCGGGGAGCGGGTGGGGCAGCCCGCCCTCGCCGTCCTGGCGTCCGGCGCCGTGGTCACCGTCTCCTTCGTGCTGCTCGGCCTGCTCCTGCGCGCCCAGCCCTGGCCGTCCGCCCTCCGCTCCGCCACAGGAAAGGTGCGTCATGTCCGTTGAACTCACCCCGTCCGCCTCCCCCGCCGCCGACGAGCCCTTCCTGCGGACCAGTCCGCCCCGGCCGGCCGCCTGGATCGCGATGTACCACTCCGTCGGTGACCCCACCGACGACCCGTACCGCATCACCGTCTCCCCCGACCGCCTCGCCGAACAGCTGCGCTGGCTGCGGCGCCAGGGCCTGCGCGGGGTGTCGATGCGCCACCTCCTGGACGCGTGCGCGCGGGGCGAGGAACACGGTCTGGTCGGACTCACCTTCGACGACGGCTACCGCGACTTCGTCGACCTCGCCCTGCCGCTGCTGCGCCACTACGACTGCACGGCCACCCTGTTCGTGCTGCCGGGCCGCCTCGACGGCGACAACGCCTGGGACCCGCTCGGGCCCCGCAAGCCGCTCCTGGGCGCCGACGGCATCCGCGAGGCCGCCGCGAGCGGCGTCGAGATCGCCTCGCACGGGCTGACCCACGTCGACCTCACCACCGCCGACGAGGAGACCCTGCACCACGAGGTGAGCGGCAGCCGGGCGGCGCTGACCGGCCTGACCGGCGCCGAGGTGCAGGGCTTCTGCCATCCGTACGGCCACGTCGACGAGCGGGTGATCACCGCCGTGCGCGGCGCCGGTTACCGCTACGCCTGCGCGATCGCGCCCGGCTCCCTCGCCGGGCCGTACGCGCTGCCCCGGGTGCACATCGGCCAGAACGACACGGCCGGGCGCCTGCGCCTGAAGCTGTGGACGAACCGGCTCCGGCACCGCGCCCTGGACGCCTCGGCGGTCACCGGATGAAGGTCCTGCACGTCATCACCGGCCTCGGCGTCGGCGGCGCCGAACAGCAACTGCGCCTGCTGTTGCGCCATCTGCCGGTGGAGTGCGACGTCGTGACGCTGACCGACGCGGGCGCCGTGGCGCGCGGCATCGTCGCCGACGGCACGCGCGTCACCGACCTCGGCATGGCCGGCAACCAGGACGTGACGGCGCTGCCCCGGCTGGCCCGCGTCATCAGGGCGGGCCGGTACGACGCGGTCCACACCCACCTCTACCGCGCCTGCCTGTACGGGCGCATTGCGGCCCGCCTGGCCGGGGTGCGCGCGGTGGTGGCCACCGAACACTCCCTCGGCGACACGCAGATGGAGGGCCGGGCGCTGACCGCGGGCGTCCGCGCGCTGTACCTCGCCGGGGAGCGGCTGGGGCGGATGACGGTCGCCGTCTCCCCCGCCGTCGGACGGCGGCTGCACCGCTGGGGCGTGCCCCGCCGGCGCATCCGGGTGGTGCCGAACGGCATCGACGTGGACCGCTTCCGGTTCGACCCGGCGGCCCGGGCCCGCGCCCGGCACCGCCTCGGCCTGCCCGACACCGCGTACGTCGTCGGGGGCGTGGGCCGCCTGACCGGCGGCAAGCGCTTCGACGTGCTCCTGCGCGCGGCGGCCCAGCTGCCCGAGGACGTCGCCGTCCTGCTGGTCGGCGCGGGACCCCGGGAGCAGGAGCTGCGGCGGCTGGCCCACCGGCTCGGCCTCGCCGGGCGGGTGCGGTTCGCCGGGGAGGCCGCCCACGAGGAGAGCGAGGGCGAGGACGGCGCCCCGGGCCTGCCCTCGCTCCTGTCGGCCATGGACGCGCTGGCCTCGCCCTCCCCCGAGGAGGCCTTCGGGCTGGCGCTCGTGGAGGGCCTGGCCGCCGGGCTCCCCGTGCTCTACGCCTCGTGCCCGGCCCTGGACGACCTGCCCGCCGACGCGCGGACCAACGCCTCGTACCGCCCGAGCGACCCGGACTCCTTCGCGCAGGCCCTCTACGGCCTGCGCGGCGCACGCCCCCCGAGCCGCTCCGCGCCCGCCTCGGTGGGGCACTACAGCATCACCCGAAGCGCCGACCAGCTGATGCGCGTCTACGCGTCCGTTGTGCCCGGCCAGACCCTGGAGGTGAACCCTCGATGAGCGACTCCGAGAACGAGCGGTCGCGCGCCGACGCCCTGCGCGCCCGCCTGGCCCGGCTGCCCCGCTGGTGGCCCCTGCCGGCCTGCGCGGCGGCCGGCGTCCTGGTGGGCGCCGGGTACGGCGTGTGCCAGACGCCGCAGTACACCGCCACCAGTTACGTCGTCGCCGTGCCGCAGGCCAAGGCGGACCCGGCGACGGCGCTCGGATTCGCCCAGGCGTACGGGCGGGTGGCGGCCCAGGTGGCCGTGCTGGGCGACGCGCAGGTGGAGGCGGGCATGACGCCCGCGCAGCTGCGGGACAGCGTCCAGGTGGCGACCTCCCCCGACGCGCCGATGATCTCGATCTCCGCACGGTCGGACCGGCCGTCGGCCGCCGCCCTGACCGCGAACGCGGTGGCCAGATCGCTCGCCACGAACGCCAACCACGCCAAGGACAGCACCCAGGTCAAGCTGCTGACGTTCTCCCGGGCCCTGGAGCCCACCGAGCCGTCCTCGCTCTCCGCCGGCGTGACGACCCTGGTCGGCGGCTGCGCCGGCGGCCTGCTCGGCGGCCTCGCGCTCCTCGTACGTCCACGGGGCCGTACGGAGGCACCCGCCGCCGCCTCGGTCCCCGGACCTGCGTCCGCCCTGGCCCGGAGCGCGACGTGATGAGCACGGCGGCAGACACGGCGACGAGGACGGCGACGAGGACGGCCGCGGGCATGGGGCTGCTCGTCACCCGCGTGTGCGCGGACGAGGACGAGTTCGAGGCGCTGGCCGCGGACTGGGCGCGGCTGCACCGGTCCTGCGGGGCGGCCACGCCGTTCCAGAGCCACGCGTGGCTCACCTCCTGGTGGCGCTCCTACGGGCGGCGCGGACGGCTGCGGGTGCTCCTGGTCCACGAGGGCGAGCGGCTCGTCGCCGCCGCCCCGATGATGCGGGTGAGCCGTCCGCTGCCGGCGCTGAAGCCGCTCGGCGGCGCGATCTCCGACTTCTCGGACGTCCTGGTGGACGGCGCGGTGCGCGAGGCCGGGACCGAGGCGCTGGTGGCGGGCCTGCGCGCGCTGGCCGCGACCGCGCTGATCGACTTCGGGGAGGTCCGCCCCGGCGCCTGTGCCGAGGCGGTCCACGAGCGGTGGCCGGGGCCGAAGCGGGCGCTGGCCGACTCCCCCTGCCTGGAGCTGCCCCCGCTGCCCATGGAGGAGCTGCTCCAGCGGCTGCCGACGCCGCGGGCCCAGCGCACCCGCGCCAAGATGCGCAAGCTGACGGCGCTGGGCGTGCAGGCGCGCACCGTGCCCGTGGAGGAGGTGGAGGCGTCGGTGCGGACCCTGCTGCGCCTGCACGAGTTGCAGTGGCAGGGCCGCAAGGTGACCTCCGAGCACCTCCAGCCGCGGTTCCGCGAGCACCTGCTGCGCTCGATGCGGCCCATGGTCGCGGCGGGCGAGGCCGTGGTGACCGAGTTCCGCCTGGACGGCGAGGTGCTGGCCGCCGACCTGACCCTGCTCTCGGGCACGCTGGCCGGCGGCTACCTGTACGGTGCCCATCCGCGCCTGCGGGAACGCAAGGTGGACGTGGCGACGATGCTCCTGAACGCGTGCACCCGCCACACCGCGGGGGAACAGCGGCGCGCGCTGAGCCTGCTGCGCGGCGACGAGCCCTACAAGCACCACTGGCGGCCCGAGCCGGTCACCAACCAGCGCTTCCTGCTGGCCCGCAGGCGGACGGCGCCGCTGCTGGCGGCGGCCCTCGGCGACGCGTCGGCCCGGCGGTGGGCGAAGGAACGGATGCGGGAGCGGGAGGAGCGGTCGCGGGAGGGTCAGGCCCGGGACGAGCGGTCGCGGGAGCGGGAGGCGAAGGGCGGGCGGAAGGCGGGTCGGGGCGGCGGGGGCTCCGTGTGAGAGCCCGCGCCGCCCGCCGGCGCCTCAGGTGGTGCGCCGCTCCCCCTGCCACCAGTCGAACCGCACGCACAGCTTCCCGCCCAGCCAGTACTCGACCCACTCGCCGAGGCCCAGCGGTGCGCACTCGGGCGGCGTCACCGGCCCGGACGGCTTGCCCGGCTCGGCCGGCGCGGTCGGCGCGGCCGGTGTGCTGTCCCGTCCGGAGAGCAGATCGCGGTAGACCGCCGAGGCCCCGGGGTTCTCCTTGCACTGCCATACGCCGTGCGGGCAGTAGTCGGTGACGGTGTTGTACAGGGGCTTCTTGTCGTCCATCCATTCCAGCATGCGGCGCATGTATTCGGCGTTGTCGCCGTTGCGGAACAGCCCCCATTCGGGATAAGAGATGGGTTTCTTGTGCGCCGCCGCGAAGTCGACGTGGTCCTGGAGTCCGAAAGGCTCCGTCACCTGTTCGTCGAATGACATTCCGCGCGGCTGGTCGTACGAGTCCATGCCGATGATGTCGACCACGTCGTCACCGGGATAGCACTGCGTCCAAGGAACGGCGTCACGCCCTCTGCTGGGGGTGAAGTCGAACCGAAACTCCTGTCCGGCCACCGAGCGCATCGTGGTGACGATCCTGTTCCAGTACCTCTTCCAGGACTCCGGGTCCGGACCGCAGCGATGGGTGTAGGTCGTGCCGTTCATCTCCCAGCCCGGCACGATCACCGTGTCGGGCACGCCGAGGTCGACCAGGCGTCGGGCCAGCACCCGGAAGTGGTGGTCGAAGCGGCCCGCGGCGCCCCGCCGCAGCAGCCCGGCGACCTCCCGGTCGCTCACGCCCTCCTCGTTGCGTTCGAGCATCGGGACGTTGAGGACGAAGAGCCGGTCGTCCTTCTCCCTGCGCCAGGCGGCCCAGGCCTCCAGGAAGCGCGGGGCGCCCTCGATGTTGCTCCAGCGGTCACCGGGGAGATAGGTGTGGCCGACCCGCAGCTCGGCGCCGCCGAGCCACTCGCTCAGCTCGCTCATGCGCTCGACCCCACGCGGGCCGTAGTCGAGATACGCGCCGAAGGCGGGCGCCTTGCCGGACGGGGCCCCGCCGCCCGCGGTCCCGCCGGCCGGGGCCTCTCCGGCCGGAGTCCTGCCCGCGGAGGGCGCGGGAGGCGCGGGAGCCGCGGGGACCACGGGCCCCACGGAGGCCACCGGGGGCGGCGGGGCGGCGCCCGGCGGCCCGCTGTCCCGCGCGATGCCCGCCGGATGAGCCGGGACGTGCGCGAGGGCCACCGCCGAGACCATCCCGGCCACGAGAAAGGACAGCCGCGCACCGCGCCGCCGAAGCCCTGCATCCATAACCGCTCCTCTTTCTCAGCCGTCCTCCACTGACACCCCGTCATACTTATTCCTATTACGCCAATCGAGTTTCTAATCCCGCGTTCCGCCACATCGCCCATATGGACGATCGAGCAGCGAGGTCGAATGTGACTCCCCTCGATACACGAATTCCCGCGGTCCTCCTGCGGATCGACCGCAATCCCTTCCACCACGGAACGCTGGGCGCCGTACGCTCCCTGGGGCGCGCGGGAGTGCAGGTGCACCTGGTGGCCGACGACCACGACAGCCCCGTACGCCACTCCCGGCACCTGCACCGGATGTACCCGCCGCCCGCCCCGGGCGCCCCGCTCGCCGAGGTGGCCGCCACGCTGCGCCGGATCGCACGCCACTTCACGGCGCCCGCCGTGCTGATCCCCCTGGACGACGCCGGCGCCCTCGCGGTCAGCGCCCTGCACGCCGAGCTGAGCGACCGCTACCTGCTGCCCCGCCCCACGGGCGACACGGCCGAGCGCGTCGCCGACAAGGAGAGCCTGGCGCGGGTGTGCGCGCGGGCCGGTGTCGCGCATCCGACGACGCTGGCCCCGGAGTCCGCCGCCGACGCCGTGGGCGCCGTGGCCCGGCTCGGCATCCCCACCGTGGCGAAGTGGAGCCGCCCCTGGCTGCTCCCCCGGGACGCGGGCCTGCGCAGCACCACCCTGATCGGCTCCCCGCACGAGGCGGCGGCCCTGTTCGAGCGCGGGCCCGAGGCCGGCAGCCGTCTGCTGCTCCAGGCCTTCGTGCCCGGCGCCCGGGACGCGGACTGGTTCGTCCACGGGTACGCGGGCCGGGACGGCGTCGTACGCGGCGGCGGCACCGGCCGCAAGCACCGCTCATGGCCGCGCTCGGCAGGGCTGACGGCCAGCGGCGAGTGGACCGGCAACCCCGAACTGTGGTCCTGCGCCCAGCGGCTGATCGCGGCCCTGGACTACCGGGGCGTGTTCGACCTGGACTTCCGCAGGGACACCGCGAGCGGGGCGTTCCATCTCATCGACTTCAACCCGCGCCCCGGAGCACAGTTCCGCCTCTTCGCCGACGGCGCGGGCACGGACGTGGTGCGCGCGCTGCACCTGGACCTCACGCACCGGCCCGTGCCCGCCCCGCGCCCCCTTGAGGGCCGCGCCTTCGTGGTGGAGAACTACGCCCCGCTGGCCGCCCTGCGCGCCCTGCCCCGGCCCCGGCCCCGGCCCTGGTCCAGGAGGCCCGTGCCCTCGCCGCCCGCTGAACTCGCCTGGCACGCGGGTGACGACCCCGCCCCCGGAGCGGCCATGCGCCGCCTGTGGCTGCGCCATGTCACGCGCCGCCTGCGGGACGGCGCGGGCCGCCTGGCGCGCAGGGCGCTGGCGGTCCTCTCCCGCGGGACCGGGCCGGAGGGGAACGCCCCGGCACTCGTACCCGGCCAGTCGACCCGGGAGCGCGCCTCGACCGACGCGTGACCGTGTGCCCCCTGCCCCGTACCCGGCGCCCCGTGCCCCCCGTGCCCACCGGCTCGACGGAACGGGAGCGGGCCGCGCTGATCGGGTGGAACCGCGGCCCTCACCAGGCGTGGCACGCCCCCGCGCGGCCCGGGGCCCCTACTGTCGCCTCAGGTGACGCGGAGACGGCACCCGGCCCGGCCGCCGTGCATGCGATGGTCCACGGCAGCCGGGCCACCAAGGCCCGGCAGCTCTCCCGAGCGACGTGGCGGGCACCTCCACTGAGCGACGTGGCGGGCGCGTCTTCCGAGCGACGTGGCGGGCGCATCTTCTGGGTGACGTGGTGGGCGAACGGGTGAAGCGCGCCGACCGGACGGCCCGTCAGATGGTGCACTTGGGGTGCTTCATGGGACGGACCGGGTCGCTTGCCCGCCAGCCGTCGGCAGCCATGCCGTGGGTGAGCGACATTCCCCGACAGGCCGGCCGCCCCACCTCCCGCGCCGGCGGGGAAGCGATCGCGTCCAGACTTCCCCGTCGGCGGCCGCCGCTTCGGACACCTCCCCCGACTCACGCCCGAGAGCCCCGCTGCCTGGCAGGCAGCGGGGCTCTCGTGGGTGGTGCGTGTGCCCGGCGTGGCCCCTCGGGGCGGCCGGTCTAGCTCCGGGCCGACGCGGTGAGTCCGCGGCGCCGGTACAGGATCGCGCCGCCGAGCAGCAGCCCGGCACTCGCGGCGGCCGCGCCCAGGAGCGCCTGATCCGTGCCCGTCTGGGCCAACTCGCCCTCGGGGGCGGCCGCCCGCACCGGACGGTCGGGCCGGGGCGCCTGCGGCTCGTGCTTCGGGTCCCGCGGCGGCGCCTCCTTGGACGGTGCCTTGGGGCCGGGCGCGGTCCGGGGCGGCTCCGGCTTCGGCTTCGGCTTCGGCTCGGGCTTGCCGGCCTCGGGCGGCGGGCCGTCGTCGTGCCGTGCGGACACGTTGGCGCACTTGTTGCCCATGGACGGGTTGGCCACGGACACGACGCCGGCGGTGTTGCCGCAGGCGTTGACCGGGACGTGGACGGGCGCCTGCACGTTGTTGCCCGACAGGATGCCGGGCGACTTGGCCGCCACGCCGTGCGCGCTGGCGCCGCCGGAGGAGGAGCGGTGCCCGCCTCGGTCCTCGTGCGAAGGGTGGGAGTGGCGCTTCGCGTGCGACGGCGTCGAGACGTTGGCGCACTTGTTGCCCATGGACGGGTTGGCGACGCCGACGCCGTTCACGGTGTTCCCGCAGGCGTTGACCGGAACATGGACGGGCGCCTGCACGTTGTTGCCCGACAGAATGCCGGGCGAGCCCAGCGCCTTTCCGTCCGCTTCGGCGTCCGCGAACGCGGAGGTGCCGGACAGGGACAGGATGCTCGTGGCAGCCGCGGCGGAGAGCATTCCTTTACTGAGAGCCTGTCGCAATTGAGTGGTCTTTCTCTGTGCGATGGAGGGCCGGCCCCACGGCCGGGTGCCGCAGGGGGCGGCCGGACACGACTGGGACAGCCGGGCCCTACGTCAGCTGTTGACGCACTTGTTGCCCATGGCCGGGTTGAAGAGCCCGACGACATTGATGGTGTTGCCACAGGCATTGACCGGGACGTGGACGGGGACCTGGATGACGTTTCCGGAGACCACGCCCGGGGAGCCGACGGCTTTGCCCTGTGCTCCGGCGTCCGCGAAAGCCGGAGCGCCCATGCCCAGGGCCGCGACGGCACCGGCGACGATCGTCGCGCTCTTCTTCAGCTTCACAGCTTTTCCCTTCTTTCGGGTCACGCCTAAGCGGCGGCCGCGGCCGGGCGGGGAGTTCCTTTCCCGCACCGTGACCTGAGCTCTGCTTAACGAGTGAAGGGGAGAGAGGAAACCGAGCCGTTGACGCCCCGGAGAAGTTCACCCGAATGCCACGGGGATTCGTCAGCCGCGGGGCCAGGGGTCCTGCCCGATCAGGCGCTGCCACTCGGGGTCGGGACGGCCGGGGATTGTCCTGCCCTGCTCACACCAGCTCCGGAGGACGGAATGATAGAGCGGATCAGTACGGTAATCGGTGCGGTTTTCCGGAGGCCGTCTGCTCGCGGGAATGACACCTTGCCGCTTCCAGGGGCCCGTGCGGTCAGCCATGATTCCTCGTTCGACTCATTGAGAGGGCGGCAGCATTTAGATCTCTGTTCCTTTCGGCATCGCGAATGAAACAGCCGACGCCCCGTTCCGCCGGCCCTTCCGTGCTGTCACGATGCGGAGTCCGGAGTGCGGGGGAGTCGTTCCCCTACGGGGCGGAGCGGGAGGCGTACATGACCGAGGTGTTCCTGCGGCGACTGAGCCGTTGGCAGGCGGAGCAGCAGCGGGAGTCCGTCGCCGACCTCTGCGTCGAGGCCTGTCGGGGGATGCCCGGCGCCGGGTACCGCGACCGGCAGGCCTTCCTTGAGCGCTTCGAACAGGACGTGCGGCAGCCCGGCTTCGACATGGTCGTCGCCGACGCCGGGGGCCTGGCCGGCTGCCTCTACGGCTACCGCGCGGCGCCCACCGGAGAGTGGTGGGACGGCTTTCGCGGCACGCTGCCGGCGGGCGTGGAGGGACTGACCGCTTCGGGGCGGGTGTTCCTGCTGAGCGAGCTGATGGTGGTGCCCGCCCGGCGCAGGGCGGGCGTCGCCACCCGCCTGTGGACGCTGCTGGTGTCCCGGCACACCGCCGACGCCGTCGTCGCCGTCATCAGGCGGGAAGACGAGCGGGGGCGGGCGGTGCTGCGGGCCTGGGGCTGGGAGAAGCTGGGCGAGTCCGCTCCCGGGCCGGGCGACTCCGCCCCCGGCCGGGAGGGGTGGCTGCGGCCGCCTACCCCGCCTTGCTCGCCTTGAGGGAGTACATGAGCGGGATGCGCGGGCGGTCGGCCGGGAAGCGGTAGACGCCGTCGCGGCCTTCGAGCGCCCCGAAGCGGGGGAAGAGCGTCGTGTCGTGCTCGCGCAGGAACTCGATGCGCAGCCCCGCGGCGGCGAGCGCGGAGACGACGTCGCCGAGGGGGTGCTGCCACTCCACGGTGCGGTTGTGGACGGTGGGCGGGGCCGTGCCCGTGGCCGCGTCGCCCGCGTCCAGGTCCGTGTAGCCGGTGGGGTCGTCCTCGACCCAGGCGTCGTTCGCGAAGTAGTCGTGCTCGACGCGGGAGCCCGTCGCGTCGTCCAGGATGTCGGTCAGCGGGTGGAACTCGGCGAGGTAGAGGAAGCCGCCGGGCGCGACGAGCGAGGCCGCGGTCTCGGCCCAGCGCCGGATGTCGGGGAGCCAGCAGAGGGCGCCCACCCCGGTGTAGACGATGTCGTACGACGGGTCGGGCACCGCTTCCACGGCGTCGTACACGTCGGCGGCGACGAAGGAGGCCCGCTCGGGGCCGAAACCCAGTTCGGCGGCGAGGTCGCGGGCCGCTTCGACGGCGCGTCCGGAGAAGTCGAGCCCGACGACACGGGACGCGCCGTGCCGGGCCCAGGAGAGCGTGTCCATGCCGATGTGGCACTGGAGGTGCAGCAGGGACTTGCCGTGTACGTCGCCCACCTCGGCGCGCTCGAAGTCGCGCAGGGCGCTTCGCCCGGCACGGAAGGCGTCCACGGCGTAGAAGTCGCTCGCGAGGTGCAGCGGAACGCGTTCGTCCCAGCGCCTGCGGTTGGTCTCGCGCCAGTCGGCGGGTGTCGCGGAGTACATGACCGGAAAGTTATCCACAGGCTGGGGAACCTCGCCAGCGAATTGTGGGCGGGGCCAGGCACTATGGGGGGCATGAGCGAGACGGGTGCCGAGAAGGCCACGGGGTCGGGGTCCATGCCGGACTGGGAGAAGCGGTTCAGGGCACCACGGGTGTCGCTGCCGGACTGGGCGGAGGACGCGCCGCAGCGCGCCCTGTTCGTGTCGAACGCGACGGGGACGTACGAGTTGTACGCGTGGGACAGGGAGACCGGCGCCCAACGCCAGGTGACCGACCGGGCGAACGGCACGACGGACGGCGTGCTGTCGCCCGACGGCGAGTGGATCTGGTGGTTCAACGACAAGGACGGAGACGAGTTCGGCGTATGGATGCGCCAGCCCTTCGCCGGCGGCCCGGACGAGCCCGCCGTGCCGGGTCTCGACGCCTCGTACCCCGCGGGCCTGGCCCTCGGCAGGGACGGCGGGACCGTGGTCGTCGGCCGCTCCACGGACGAGGACGGCACGACGATCCATGTCGTACGCCCGCGGGGTGCGGGCGGGCGGGGCGCGGAGCCCGTCGAGGTGTACCGCCACCGGGAGTCGGCGGGCGTGGGCGACCTCTCGCACGACGGCACGCTGATCGCCGTGGAGCACACGGAGCACGGCGACGCGATGCACTCGGCGCTGCGCGTGATCCGGCCGGACGGTTCCACGGTCGCCGAGCTGGACGACACCAAGGGCGGCGAGGTCGAGCTGGGCCTTGAGGTGCTCGGCTTCGCGCCGGTCGCCGGGGACTCGCGCCTGCTCGTCGGGCACCAGCGGCGCGGCCGCTGGGAGCCGATGGTGTGGGACGTCGCGTCCGGCGAGGAGAGCGACCTCGACCTCGGCCTGCCGGGCGACGTGAGCGCCGAGTGGTATCCGGACGGCTCCGCGCTGCTGATCGCGCACGGCTTCGAGGCCCGGGGCGAGCTGTTCCGCTACGACCTCGCCTCGCGGGAGCTGGAGCGCGTCGAGACCCCCGCCGGCTCGGTGTCGGGCGCGACGGCCCGCCCGGACGGCACCGTGGAGTACATGTGGTCGTCGGCCGCCGAGCCGCCGGTCGTGCGCTCGACGTCGGGCGGCGCCGTCCTCGATCCGCCCGGCATGAAGGCGCCGGGCTCCGTCCCGGTGGAGGACGTGTGGGTCGAGGGGCCGGGCGGCCGTGTCCACGCCCTCGTCCAGCGGCCCGCGGGGGCCCACGGCCCGCTCCCCACCGTCTTCGAGGTGCACGGCGGGCCCACCTGGCACGACAGCGACTCCTTCGCGGCGGGCCCGGCGGCCTGGATCGACCATGGGTACGCGGTGGTGCGGGTCAACTACCGCGGCTCCACGGGGTACGGCCGCGAGTGGACGGACGCCCTGAAGCACCGCGTGGGCCTCATCGAGCTGGAGGACATCGCGGCGGTGCGGGAGTGGGCGGTGGCGTCGGGCCTCGCCGACCCCGGCCGCCTCGTCCTCTCGGGCGGCTCCTGGGGCGGCTATCTCACCCTGCTCGGCCTCGGCACGCAGCCCGAGGTGTGGGCGGTGGGCCTGGCCGCGGTGCCCGTCGCGGACTACGTGACGGCGTACGAAGACGAGATGGAGGCCCTCAAGGCCATGGACCGCACGCTGTTCGGCGGCACGCCGGAGGAGGTCCCGGAGCGCTTCGCCGCCTCGTCCCCCCTGACGTACGTGGACCAGGTCAGGGCCCCGGTGTACATCTCGGCGGGCGTCAACGACCCCCGCTGCCCGATCCGCCAGATCGACAACTACGTGGACCGCCTGGCCGCGCGCGGCGCGGTGCACGAGGTGTACCGGTACGACGCGGGGCACGGGTCCCTGGTCGTGGACGAACGGATCAAGCAGGTCGCCCTGGAGCTGGACTTCGCGGCGCGGCACCTTCCCGGGAGCCGGAAGGCCTGACACCGCCGCCCCGCCCCACCCCCACGGCTCAGCCACCCGCCGGGCCCCGTACCGTGGGGGTGTGTACCGGTTTCTGCTGACGCCCCGCTGGTGGGGGATCAACGTCTTCGTCGTGCTGGCCATCCCGTTCTGCGTCTTCATGGGTTCCTGGCAGCTCGGCCGCTTCGAGGACCGCGTACAGCAGCACGAGTCCGCCAAGGCGCAGGCCCACGAGCAGGGTGCGGACGGCCTGCGGACCAAGGCCAGGCCCCTCGACGCGCTGCTGCCCGTCGATCAGGAGACCTCGGGCGAGCAGGCCACGGCCACCGGCCGGTACGGCAAGCAACTCCTCGTCCCCGACCGGGAGTTGGACGACAAGCGCGGCTTCTACGTCCTGACCCTGCTGCGCACGGACGGCGGCAGGTCGCTGCCCGTGGTCCGCGGCTGGCTCCCGGGTGACGCGGACACCGCCAAGGCCCCGGCCGCCCCCACGGGCGAGGTCACGGTGACGGGAGCGCTCCAGGCCTCCGAGAGCCCCGGTTCCAACGGGGTCAGCGCCGCCGGCGGTCTGCCCCGGGGTCAGCTGGGCGCGATCAGCTCGGCGTCGCTGGTCAACCTCGTCCGCGACGACGTGTACGACGCGTGGGTCACGCTCACCGAGGCCGACTCCGGGATGAAGGCGGTCCCGGCGGCCGCGCCGAGCAACACCGGCCTGGACCTGAAGGCCTTCCAGAACCTCGGCTACACCGGTGAGTGGTTCGTCTTCGCCGGCTTCGTCGTCTTCATGTGGTTCCGCCTCTTCCGGCGCGAGGCGGAGGTCGCCCGCGACGCGCGGCTCGGCCTGCTGCCCGACGCGACGGAAGCCGCGCCGAAGGCCTAGCCGGACCCGGCGCCCGCAAGGGCCCGCGGGGCGATCAGGACGCGGGCAGGATCCCGGTCCGGTAGACCGTCCCGGCGCAGGCGTTCGGGACCGTCGCTCCCGCCGAGGGCGAGCCCGCCTCCGCGGTCAGGGTGACCACGACACTGCCGTCGGCGACCGTGCCGTCCGTCCGGCCCAGCTGGGCCTCCATGCCCTCGGAGCCGCCCTCCGGCGTGGTGCCGCCGTCGCTGGGCGTCGGGTCGGGCGTGGGCTCGCCGGTCGTCGGGCACGCCTCGGACGGCACCCAGGCGAAGCGCACCTCGTACGCCGCGCCGGGTTGCAGGACGAGGGTGCCCGCCTCCAGCGAGGGGTCGGGCAGGGCCGCCGCGCCGTCGCCCGCCACGTGGGTGACGACGCCGATCTTCGCCGGGTCCGCCGCGCCCTGCGCCGTCGCGCTGACGGCGCCCGCGGCCTGGACGGTGCAGCTGCTGCCGGAGATGTTGGTGACGCGGAAGCTGCCGTAGACCTTGTTGTCGGCCTCGGCGGGGCCCGCGCTGCCGGTGGCGCCGAGCTGGGCAGCGGCGCAGACGGGCGAGGTGGTGGCCTCGGAGGTGCTGGGGTCGGGCGAGCCCGTACCGCCGCCGCCCGTGCCGCCCTTGCCCTTGCCCTCCCGCTTGTCCTTCTTGTCCTTCTTGCCCTTCTCCTTGGACGTGCCGGGCTTCTTGCCGGAGTCCTGCCGGCCCTTCTCGGGGTCCTTGCCCTGGCTGGAGCCGCCCTGCGCCTCCTGGCTGTTGCCCGCGATGGAGGGCCGGTCGTCGGAGCCGCCCCGGGAGTTGGTGACGTGCACCAGGGCCGGGACCGCGGTGCCGATGAAGAGCGCGGCGGCGGCGAGGCCGACGACGGCCTGGCGCTTGCGGGCCCTGCGGGCGGGAACCGCTTGCCGCAGATGGTCCAGGGAGCGCTCGCTCGGCTCGATCTCCCGCACGGCCTCCCGCATCAGCCGCCGCAGCGCGAGTTCGTCCGAGCCGAGTTCGTCCGGGCCGAGTTCGTCCGGGCCCGGCTCGTCGTTTTCGGGGCCGTGATTCACGTTTCCGTTCCCGCCATGGTGCTCAGATCCGCCCTGCTCGTCACGCTCGCGCTCACTCATGCCGGCGCCTCCATGGCGACCCTGAGGGCCGCGATGCCGCGCGAGCCGTACGCCTTCACCGAACCCAGGGATATGCCCAGCGTCTCGGCGACCTGCGCCTCGGTCATGTCGGCGAAGTAGCGCAGCACGAGGACCTCGCGCTGGCGCCGCTGGAGGCCGCGCATCGCCTTGATCAGCTCGTCGCGCTCCAGGAGGTCGTAGGCCCCCTCCTCGGCGCTCGCCATGTCGGGCATCGGCTTGGAGAGCAGCTTGAGCCCGAGGATGCGCCGCCGCAGGGCGGACCGCGAGAGGTTCACCACGGTCTGGCGCAGATAGGCGAGCGTCTTCTCCGGCTCCCGCACGCGCTTGCGCGCGGAGTGGACCCGGATGAACGCCTCCTGCACGACGTCCTCGCAGGAGGCCGTGTCGTCCAGGAGCAGCGCGGCGAGGCCGAGGAGCGACCTGTAGTGGGCGCGGTAGGTCTCGGTGAGATGGTCGACTGTGGTACCCGCGGTCATCGTGTCGTCAGCGCCCTCGCGCTGCGCCGGGATGGCGGTGGGCCGCGCTGCGGGCATGGGCGCGATCACCGGCATGCCGCCGGTCGCGCGGGTACGACGAGGGGGACGCAGCGCTGTCGCGCCTCTCGCCTGTACCGCTGTGAAGTCGAGTACCTCTGCCACGCCTGTTGGACACGCCTGCCCCCGTCAGGGTTGTACGCGTCCGGCATCGCGTTTGCGGCGAGTCGCGCGGGCACCGCTCGTGACGATGCATCAAATGCCCCCATGCGTACCAGCTCTTCCCCTATGCCCGTTTTTGCGGCGCCCAGGCCCACCCCCCGGAGGGTGACCGCTAAAGACGCCCCCGTCCCGCTGCCGGTTGCAGTGATCGGGCGCGAATCATCGAACGCGGCGATGATCCGGGCCAACCGCCCCGGGCCATCGAGTTGGACACAGAACTTACACAGACCTCACGGAGATCCCGGCCCTGGGGCGGCATACCGAACGGTTCTCGGGGCATACGTCCTGGTTGGCCGCCGCCGTTCTCAGCCCGCCGTGAACTCCCGCGCCACCAGTTCCGCGATCTGCGCGGTGTTCAGGGCGGCCCCCTTGCGCAGGTTGTCCCCGCACACGAAGAGCTCCAGGGCGGTCGGATCGTCCAGTGCGCGGCGCACGCGGCCCACCCACGTCGGGTCGGTGCCCACCACGTCCGCGGGCGTCGGGAACTCCCCGGCGGCCGGGTTGTCGAACAGCACGACCCCGGGCGCGGTGGCGAGGATCTCGCGCGCCCGGTCGACCGTGACCTCGTCCTCGAAGCGGGCGTGGACGGTCAGGGAGTGCGTCGTGACGACGGGGACGCGTACGCAGGTGGCGGCGACGCGCAGCGACGGCAGTCCGAGGATCTTGCGGGACTCGTCCCGGACCTTCATCTCCTCGGAGGACCAGCCGTCCTCCCGCAGCGACCCGGCCCACGGCACCACGTTCAGCGCCACGGGCTCCGGGAAGGGCCCCGTGTCGTCCCCGACGGCCCTGCGCACGTCCCCCGGGCTGGTGCCCAGCTCGGTGCCCGTCACCAGCTTGAGCTGGCGCCGCAGCGTCTCCACGCCCTCGCGCCCCGCCCCGCTCACGGCCTGGTACGAGGAGACGATCAGCTCGCGCAGCCCGAACTCGGCGTGCAGCGCGCCGACGGCCACGATCATCGAGAGCGTCGTGCAGTTCGGGTTGGCGACGATGCCGCGCGGACGTACGCGCGCGGCGTGCGGGTTGACCTCGGGCACGACCAGCGGCACGTCCGGGTCCATCCGGAACGCCGCGGAGTTGTCGACCACGACGACGCCCTTGGCCGCCGCGACGGGCGCCCACTGCGCGGCCACCTCGTCGGGCACGTCGAACATGGCGACGTCGACCCCGTCGAAGACGTCCTCCGACAGGGCGAGGACCTCGGTCTGCGCACCGCGCACGGCCAGCTTGCGGCCGGCCGAGCGCGGTGAGGCGACGAGCCGGATCTCGCCCCAGATGTCGGCGTGCTGCGACAGGATCTGGAGCATGACCGTGCCGACGGCCCCGGTCGCTCCGACGACCGCGAGCGTCGGCTTGCGGCTCATCGGCCGGTGCCTCCATAGACCACGGCCTCGTCCGTGTCGGAGTCCAGGCCGAAGGCGGTGTGGACGGCGCGCACGGCCTCGTTCACGTCATCGGCGCGCGTGACGACCGAGATGCGGATCTCGGAGGTCGAGATGAGCTCGATGTTCACGCCCGCGTCGCTGAGCGCCTCGAAGAAGGTCGCCGTGACCCCGGGGTTGGTCTTCATGCCGGCGCCGACGAGGGAGATCTTCGCGATCTGGTCGTCGTAGCGCAGGGAGTCGAAGCCGATGGCCGAGCGGGTCTTCTCCAGGGCGTCGATGGCCTTGCGGCCCTCGGCCTTGGGGAGGGTGAAGGAGATGTCGGTCAGGCCCGTCGAGGCGGCCGACACGTTCTGCACGACCATGTCGATGTTGACCTCGGCGTCCGCGATCGCGCGGAAGATGGCGGCGGCCTCGCCCGGCTTGTCCGGCACACCGACGACCGTGATCTTGGCCTCGGAGGTGTCGTGCGCGACACCGGAGATGATGGCCTGCTCCACCTTGCGGTCCCCTTGCTCGGAGTGTGCTTCGTTGCTGTTGCTGACCCACGTGCCCTGGAGCCCGCTGAAGGACGAGCGGACGTGGATCGGGATGTTGTAGCGGCGCGCGTACTCCACACAGCGGTGCAGGAGCACCTTGGACCCGGAGCTGGCGAGCTCCAGCATGTCCTCGAACGAGATCCAGTCGATCTTCCGCGCCTTCTTGACCACACGCGGGTCGGCGGTGAAGACACCGTCCACGTCCGTGTAGATCTCGCAGACCTCGGCGTCAAGGGCGGCGGCGAGGGCGACGGCGGTCGTGTCCGACCCGCCGCGGCCCAGCGTGGTGATGTTCTTGCCCTCCTGGCTGACGCCCTGGAACCCGGCGACGATGGCGATGTTGCCCTCGTCGATCGAGGTCCTGATGCGCCCGGGGGTGACATCGATGATCCGCGCCTTGTTGTGGACGGAGTCGGTGATGACGCCGGCCTGGCTGCCGGTGAACGACTGGGCCTCGTGACCCAGGTTCTTGATCGCCATGGCGAGCAGCGCCATGGAGATCCGCTCACCCGCGGTCAGCAGCATGTCGAATTCACGCCCGGCAGGGATCGGGGATACCTGCCCGGCAAGATCGATCAACTCATCCGTCGTGTCGCCCATCGCGGACACCACGACGACGACCTGATGGCCGTTCTTCTTGGCGTCGACGATTCTCTTGGCGACCCGCTTGATGCCCTCGGCATCGGCTACGGAGGAGCCTCCGTACTTCTGCACGACAAGGCCCACGTGCGCTCCTCGCTCAATCCGTTGTGCGGTCGGCTCAGTTTAACGAGCGACCGAAATTCGCCTCGCGGATATCACATCGTGAGATGTCCCGCTCACGAGGTGATCACCCGAGGCATACGTTCCCGCTTGTCGGGTCGTACGTTCCGGCCGCCCGGCTGGGCACATGCCCACTGCGGAGCGCAGCACTCCGGAAAGTGGGGCGGGTCACATACCCCCGCCCGGTGCCGCGCGAGCCGGGAGCACCGGGCGCCCGCGCTATTTGACCGTGCGCAGGCCCAGCGGCCCCGCGATCTCCTCGGCCATCACCTTGCCCGCCTCCTCGGCGAGCGAGTCCTCCATGAGGTCCTCGTCCGTGTCCAGGCCGTCGAGGTCTTCCAGCGGCTGGTTCAGGCGGACGTGGGCCACCAGGGACTGGAGCGCGCGCAGGGCGGCGGACGCCGTGCCTCCCCAGTTCGAGAAGTACGAGAACTGCCACCACCACAGGGCCTCGGTCGTGCGGCCCGCGCGGTAGTGGGCCAGGCCGTGGGAGAGGTCCGCGACGACGTCCGCGAGGTCGTCCGAGATCCGGGCGGGCACCGGCGCCTTGCGGGGCTCGTACGGGTCGAAGACCTCGGAGTAGACGTCGATGGGCGCCAGCAGCTCCGCGAGGCGCTCACGCAGGTCGTCCACGTCCTGCTCGGGGCCGAGGTCCGGTTCGTACCGCTCCTCGGGGACGATGTCCTCGTGCGCGCCGAGGCGGCCGCCGGCCAGCAGCAGCTGGGAGACCTCAAGGAGCAGGAAGGGGACCGCCGAGTCGGGCTCGGCGCCCCGCGCGACCTCGCGGACCGAGACGATGAAGCTCTCGATCTGATCGGAGATCTGGACCGCGAAATCGTCCGGATCGTCGGTCACGGTGTTCAGCGTGGCGTCAGACATCTAGGAGTCGTCTCCCCTCGAAGGCGCGGCCCAGGGTGACCTCGTCCGCGTATTCCAGATCTCCCCCGACAGGGAGCCCGCTGGCCAGGCGGGTGACCTTCAGGCCCATGGGCTTGATCATGCGGGCGAGGTACGTCGCCGTCGCCTCGCCCTCCAGGTTCGGGTCGGTGGCCAGGATCAGCTCCGTGACCGTGCCGTCCGCGAGCCTCGCCAGGAGTTCCCGTATGCGCAGGTCGTCCGGGCCCACGCCCTCGATGGGGCTGATCGCCCCGCCGAGGACGTGGTACTTCCCGCGGAACTCGCGGGTCCGCTCGATCGCCACGACGTCCTTGGGCTCCTCCACGACGCAGATGACCGAGAGGTCGCGGCGCGGGTCGCGGCAGATGTTGCAGAGCTCTTCCTGAGCGACGTTCCCACAGGTCGCGCAGAAGCGGACCTTGTCCTTCACCTCAAGGAGGGCGTGCGCCAGGCGGCGCACGTCCGTGGGCTCCGTCTGGAGGATGTGGAAGGCGATCCGCTGCGCGCTCTTGGGACCGACGCCGGGCAGCCTGCCCAACTCGTCGATGAGGTCCTGAACCACGCCTTCGTACAACGGAACGCCTTTCCTTGAGGTCCGTGAAGGACGGTGCCGAGTCTCTACGTACGGTAGATGGCCGAGGGGTTTCTTAGAAGGGAAGGCCCGGGATGCCTCCGCCGCCGAGGCCCTGGGCCAGCGGGCCGAGCTTCTGCTGCTGGAGGGTCTGCGCGTTCTCGTTGGCCGCCTGGACGGCGGCGACCACGAGGTCGGCCAGCGTCTCGGTGTCCTCCGGGTCGACCGCCTTCGGGTCGATCACCAGGGCGCGCAGCTCGCCGGAGCCGGTGACCGTCGCCTTGACGAGGCCGCCGCCCGCCTGGCCGTCGACCTCGGTGCGCGCCAGTTCCTCCTGCGCGGTCGCGAGATCCTGCTGCATCTTCTGGGCCTGCTGGAGCAACTGCTGCATGTCGGGCTGGCCACCACCGGGGATCACGATCAGCTCCTGGTTTCTCACGGGTGCGGATGGGCGGGTACAACGGGCGGGGTATCCGCCTGAAACGAGCCTACGTGGTCCGGGGTGCCGTCGCCCCAGCACTCTTTCGAGTGAGAGACGCCGTCTTCCTATACCTGATCAAGCAGCTCTTCCGGGCGGAAAAGCCGTGAAACCGGGCTCACGCCCACCCATTGGGCGGTAGGACTTGTGCCACCCCCATCGGCACGGGCTGTCGCGCCGCCGCAGGGACCAGGACGCAGGGAACAGTCAGGGATCTCGTAGAGCTCGTAGAGGAGTGCCGGGTGAG
Organism: Streptomyces sp. G44; assembly: GCF_016905445.1. GTDB lineage: Bacteria > Actinomycetota > Actinomycetes > Streptomycetales > Streptomycetaceae > Streptomyces. Next base: position 12,932 of record NZ_JAFEXF010000060.1, on the reverse strand, counting down.
CCAGCCGGAGATGCAGCCCGAGGGGGTCCCCTCTGAAGGGCAGGGTGCGGGGGCCGGTGGCGGCGGGGGCGGGGGCGGGCAGCGGCTGGGGGACCTGACCGGGCGCGCCTTCCCGCTCGGCGACTGGGGTGAGCCCGCCGAGCGGCTCGACGAGCTGTACCGGTGGGTGGAGCGGGGCGCCCTGGAGACCGCCGAGTGGTATCTCACCGACCGGGGCTGGAAGCGGCGCGGGGCGCGGCTGATGCGGGCGGGCACCGCGCTGGGCGCCGTGGGCACGGGGGTGCTGCCGCTGCTGGATCTGGCGGGGGCGGTGAGCGGCGTGGCCACGTGGGGGTTCGTCTCGCTGCTCGCCGGGGCGGCGTGTGTGGGGTGCGACCGGTTCTTCGGGCTCACGTCGGGGTGGATGCGGGACGTGGCGACCGCGCAGGCGGTGCAGCGGCGGCTCCAGACGCTCCAGTTCGACTGGGCGTCCGAGAGCGTGCGGGAGGTCCTCGGGCCCACGGAGGGCACCGCGGGCGAGGCGGCCGAGCGGTGCCTCGGGGTGCTGCGGAAGTTCTCCGAGGACGTGACGGAGCTGGTGCGCGCCGAGACGTCGGACTGGATGGTGGAGTTCCGGGCGGGACCGGTGCCGCTGGTCATGCAGGCGATGGTGGTGCCCGGCGGCCCGCCCCGGGAGGCGCACGCCGTCCCCGGGCGGTTCCCGCTGCCGCCGGGGGCACGGCCGAACATGCCGAGGCAGCGGCCCCCGGAGCCGAGGTAGCGGGGCCTCACCCTCGGCTGTGGCGGACCGCCCTCAGCTGTAGATGATCATCGATCCCTGCGCCAGGCTCCGCGTCGCCGCCGCGTGCAGTCCCAGCCAGACGTGGCGCTCCCTGGCGTAGGGGCTCTCGTCCGGCGGGATGGGGGCCGCCCGCTCCTCCAGGGACGTGGGGGCCGCCGGCGGCATCGGGGCCAGCGGGGGGTTGCCCGGGTCGATGCCGATGGACGGGGCGACGAACTCCAGCTCCCGCAGGAGCGCCTGGGAGGAGCCCAACGGGCCGCCGCCCGCGAGGAGTTCGTCGTTGGACAGCGGCGCCGGGAAGTCCACGGGGACGTACGCGCCCGCGTGGTCGTAGTGCCAGACCAGGTGCGACTGCTGGGCCGTGGCGTCGAACATCTCCAGCAACTGCTCGTAGTCACCGCCCAGTTCGTCCACGGGCGTGACCTCTAGGCCGCAGATGCGCAGGAGGTAGGCGCGGCGCAGGAAGTGCAGCGCGTCGTAGTCGAAGCCCGCGACCGGGGCGACGTCGCCGGAGAGGCCCGGCATGTAGGAGAAGACGGGGACCGGCGGGAAGCCTGCCGCGTGCAGCGCCTCGTCGTAGGCGGCGATCTCCTCCGCGAAGGGGTTGTCGGGGCTGTGGCACAACACATCGACGAGCGGGACCAGCCACAGGTCGCAGGCCAAGAAGGACTCCTCGGGTCAGGTCGGACGGTACGTGTGCAACCGTGCGTTGCCGTGCGTTGCCGTGCGTTGCCTCGCGTGCAGGCAGCGTAGTCGTGCCCGGGGGCCGCTAGCTGCCCCCGTGCAGGTCCCATACCCACACGCCGTTCACCCACTGCCCCGGGCGGCCGACGAGTGCCTCCACGGTCGTGCGGAGCTGGCCGTCGTTCGGCTGCGGGGGCAGGACGAGGACGCCCGCCTTCCAGAACCTCAGGTCCTCGCGGGCCGCCGCCCGCCAGGCGGGGGTGACCCGCGGGATGCGGCCGGTCTCGCTGACCTCGCGCAGGAGGTTGGAGGTGTTGCGGGGTGAGGGGCCGTAGATGCCGACGCGGTCCGGGCCCCAGGGGCCGTTGAAGTAGCCGCCGGGCAGCCGGAAGCCCAGGCCGGCGCTGGTCTGCCAGTGCAGGGCCTCGGCGTGGGCGGCGTCCGGCACCGGGATCGGCACGAGGGTCTCGTCCTCGTCCAGGTAGTGGCGCCAGGTGCCCTGCGCGATGAACGGCGGCACCTCCACGCGGTCCACGGCCTTCAGCGGCACCGGCACGATCGGCAGCAGGGCGACGGCGACGGCCGCCAGGCCCGCGTACCGGTACGCGGGGGCGGGCCGGGGGGTCAGCAGGCGGGCGAGGGCCAGTGCGAGCAGCATGCCGAGCGCCGGGGCGCACACCATGCCCACCCGCGACTCGATGACGGACTCGAAGAGCGGCCGGTCCGAGAGGAGCGCCCACGGGCCGGGCAGGACGATGTCCGTCAGCGGGACGCGGAACTTCTGGCCGAGCGAGAGCAGCGCCGCGCCGAGCACCGTGACGGTGAGCGTCTTGACCACCGGGCGCTCCCAGAACCGTACGACGATCGCGAAGGCGAGGGCGGCGAGCGGCCAGCCGTAGAAGGCGTTCTGCTCGGTGGGGTTGATCGCCAGGGCGTCGGCGGTGTCCTTGCTGCCCGCCAGCGAGCGTTCCGCGAAGGCGAGGAAGGCCAGGGGGCTGTTGTTCGCGTGGTCGCCGTGCAGCACGCTCTTGTAGCTCTGCGGGCCGAAGAACTGCCAGTACAGGGGGAAGGCGACCAGCGGGAGGGCGACCGCGAGGGCGATGCCGAGGCCGCGCGCGAGCGGGCGCCAGGAGGCCCGCGCCACGTCCCGGCGCACGAGGGCGTAGGCGGCGGCGAAGAGCAGCATGCCGAGCGCGGCCAGGAGCAGCGGCTCCTCGCCCAGAAAGATCTGGTACGTCGTGAAGAGGCCGAGGACGACGCCGTCGCGGACGACCCGGGTGCCCTCGCAGAGCCGCAGCGCCCTGTCGATGATCAGCGGGATCATGAACAGGACGATGAAGTTCGGGTGGGCGTTGGCGTGACTGATCATCGGGGGCGCGAAGGCGGCGAGGCCCGCGCCGACGGCGGCGGCGCCCCGGTGCGGGACGAGCCGTCGGACGATGAGCCGGTACCAGCTGACGGCGGTGGCGGCGAGGCCGCCGGTCATCGCCACGTTCAGGGCGAGTGCCGGGCCGAAGAGCCAGGTCAGGGGGGCGAGGGGGACCGAGAGGCCGAGCATGACCGTGTTGGCCATGAGGTTCACGCCGTCGGGGACGTTCTGGAGGGTGGTGAACAGCGGGTTGTCGAAGTTGCGGACGTTCTCCGCCGTCACCGCGAAGAACCACTCCCACTGGTTCTGGTCCTGCATGGAGTCGATCAGGTAGCGGTCGCCCGGTGAGGTCCAGCGGCCCGAGTACAGGGCGAACGACAGGGCCAGGAAGCAGAGCGTGACGAGGATGTCGGCGCGGCGGACGGCGCGGGCCTTGAGGGCGGTCAGTTCGGCGAGGACCCTGACGTAGTCCAGGGGGCGGACCTTGGAGCCCTGCTGGTGGGACCAGCGCACGGGCACCTCGGCGACCTGCCAGCCCGCCCGGCGGAAGTACTGGAGTATCTCGACGTCTATGCCCCAGCCGCGCAGCCGGGACGCGGCGAAGGCCTCGCGGGCACGGTCGCCGTCGAAGAGCTTGAAGCCGCACTGGGTGTCGCGGATTCCGGGGACGGCGACCGAGCGTATGAGGAAGTTGCCGGTGCGGCCGAGGAGCTCGCGCAGGCGGTGCTGGTGGGCGCCGATGGTCGAACCGGGGCGGGCGCGGGAGCCGATCGCCGCGGTGGGGCCCTCGGCGAGCGCCTTGTCGAGGTGGCCGAGCTCCTCGATGGGCGCGGCGAGGTCGGCGTCGGTGATCAGCACGCGCCGGCCGCGGGAGGCGAGGACGCCCTGGCGCAGGGCGTGGCCCTTGCCGCGGTTGCGCTCGCCGCGGATGAGCTGGACGCGGGAGTCGGCGGCGGCCGCCTCGGCGGCGATCTCCGCGGTGCGGTCGGTGGAGCCGTCGTCGACGACGATCAGCTCCCACACGCCCTGCTCCGAGGCGTCCAGGTGCTCGCGGATCGCGTCCAGGGTGGGGCCGAGGCGCCGTTCCTCGTCGTAGGCCGGGACGACGACCGTCAGATCGATGCTCATGCGGCGGCCAGCCGCTCCATGAGGGACAGGGAGTGCGCGTTGTACTCCCTGACGATCTCGTGGGCGCCCGCCGGGTCGCGGCGCACCAGGGCGTCGACCAGCTCGGTGTGCCGGGACCAGAGCGTGCCGCGCAGGTCGCCGCCGCCGCCCTCGCTCCAGCGGCGCAGGTGCGTGACGGCGCAGACCCAGGACTTCACGCGCAGGCGGTGCAGGAAGTCGGAGAGGTGGGGGTTGCCGTACAGGGCGCTCAGCTCGCGCCAGAACCGCAGGTCGTAGCCGATCAGGACGGTCAGGTCGCCGGCGCAGGCCGCGCGGGCGGCCTCCTCGCCGCGGCGGCGCACGGACAGCAGGGCGTCGACCGCGTCGTCGCTGTCCCCGCCGCTCTGCGCGAGGTCGCGGAACATGCCGTCGGCTATGAGGCCGCGGGCCTGGAGCATGCCGCGGTAGTCGTCCAGGGTGTGTTCGTGGACGCGGAAGCCGCGGTGCTGGTCGGCGTCGAGGAGGCCCTGCGCCGTGAGGTTCACCAGGGCCTCGCGGACCGGCGTCGCGGAGACGCCGTACTGCTCGGCGATCTCCTTGACCGTGAACTCCTGGCCCGGCTCCAGACGGCCGGCCAGGACCTCGTCGCGGAGGGCGTCGGCGATCTGCTGGCGCAGCGTGCTGCGGATGACGGCGGGGCCGTCGGGTCCGGGCATGGTGGTGGGCCTCCCCCGCGGAGCCTGACGTGGTCGTCGCTCGGTGGTGTCGCTCGGTGGTCGCTTACGAGCACGTCAGACTACGCGGTGGGGGTTTCGGCGGGCCGGGGCGGTTCTCCCGGCCCCCGGGTGCCGTCTTACGCCACGTATGCGTCCGCGGCGCTCAACGCCTCGTCCAGGGCGGCGAGGCCCTCCTTGGCCTCGGCCTCCGTGATGGTGCACGGGGGGACCACGTGGGTGCGGTTCATGTTGATGAACGGCCACAGGCCGTTCTTCTTGGCGGCGGCGCCGAACGCCGCCATGGGGGCGTTCGCCTCCCCCGTGGCGTTGTAGGGCACCAGCGGCTCGCGCGTCTCCCGGTTCCTGACCAGCTCCAGGGCCCAGAACATGCCGAGGCCGCGCACCTCGCCGACGCTCGGGTGGCGCTCGGCGAGGCCGGCGAGGCCGGGGCCGATCAGCTCGGCGCCGAGCCGGGCCGCGTTGTCGATCACGCCCTCGTCCTCCATGACGTGGATCGTGGCGACGGCGGCGGCGCAGGCGAGGGGGTGGCCCGAGTACGTGAGTCCGCCCGGGTAGGGGCGGCGGGCGAAGGTCTCGGCGATCGCGCCGGAGATCGCGACGCCGCCGAGCGGGACGTAACCGGAGTTGACGCCCTTGGCGAAGGTCATCAGGTCCGGTACGACGCCCTCGAAGTGGTCCACGGCGAACCACTTGCCGGTGCGCCCGAAGCCCGCCATGACCTCGTCGAGGATGAAGACGATGCCGTACCGGTCGCAGATGTCGCGGACGCCCGCGAGGTAGCCGGGCGGCGGCGTCATGATGCCTGCGGTGCCGGGGACGGTCTCCAGGATGATCGCGGCGACGGTCTGCGGGCCCTCGAAGACGATGGTTTCCTCCAGGTGCTGGAGGGCACGCTCGCACTCCTGCCGCTCGTTCTCCGCGTAGAAGCGGGAGCGGTAGAGGAACGGCGCCCAGAAGCGGACCACGCCCGCCGCGCCGGTGTCGGAGGCCCAGCGCCGCGGGTCGCCGGTGAGGTTGATGGCCTGCTGGGTGCCGCCGTGGTAGGAGCGGTAGGCGGAGAGGACCTTCGCGCGGCCCGTGTGCAGACGGGCCATGCGGACGGCGTGCTCGACGGCGTCGGCGCCGCCGTTGGTGAAGAAGATCTTGTCCAGGTCGCCGGGGGTCCGCCCGGCGATGAGGCGTGCGGCCTCGGAGCGGGCCTCGACGGCGTAGGCGGGCGCGAACGTCGTCATCGTCGCCGCCTGCTCCTGGATCGCGGCGACGACCTTCGGGTGCTGGTACCCGATGTTGGTGTAGACGAGGCCGCTGGTGAAGTCGAGGTAGCGGTTCCCGTCGTAGTCCCAGAAGTACGAGCCCTCGGCGCCGGCGATGGCCGGCGGGTCGATGAGCTCCTGGGCGGACCAGGAGTGGAAGACATGTGCGCGGTCCGCGGCCTTCACGGCGGCGCCGACCTGCGGGTTCGGCTGAGGGGTCATGGGGCCGAGGGTAGGTGTCCACCCAGTGGACACGACATGGGCGTCCTGTCTGACGTGCGGGGTGGAACGCGACACTGTGTCGCGTGGTGGGGGTGGGGGATGGCGGGGGGCGGGGGCGCCCGGGCGCCGGCGGCGAGGGCGCAAGCTCCCCGATGACGCGGGCCCAGCCGCCGTCGGCGCGGGCTCAGTCGTCGTCCCTGGCTGCCGTCACCGTGGCGTGCGGGGGGCCGTTCGGGGTGCAGCGGATCTCGTATGACAGATCCTCCCGCTCGTCGTCGTCACCCGGCTCCGCCTCCAGGCGGGCCACGGCCGCGGGGCCCCGCTCCACGTCGTCGTCGATGTGGAACCCGTCGGCGGGGCTCCAGGAGACCAGGAAGACGGTGCCGTCCGCGCGGCACTCCGCGGTCGCCGCGCCGCCGGTGAAGCGGACGGTGGACCGCTCGGGGGCGGCGGGCGGCTTCTGCGGGGGCCTTCGTGAAGGTGCAGGAGCAGAGGTGGCGGGGGTGGTGTCACCGCCGGGCTCCGGTGTGGGGGTGGAGTCACCGCCCGGCTCCGGTGGTTCCGAGGCCTTCGCCAGGGCCCTGCGCACCGCCGCCTCGTCCAGCGGGCGGCTGTGCGCCGTGTCGCCCCGGCTGTCCGCGCCGGCCAGCTGCCAGGCGCCCAGCGCGCCCGCCGCCGTGCCCACGGCCACCCACGCCGCCGTGACGACGGCGCTCCGCCACTTCCTCATCCCGCCACTGTGCCGCATCGTTTCCTAACGCCCGGTTAAGCCCCCGCCAACGCCCCTGCCCCGCCCCTGATTACGGTGATCGCATGGCGCATCTTCTCGTCGTCGAGGACGACCCGCAGCTCCGCGGCGCACTCGTGCGGGCCCTGCGCGACAAGGGGCACGCGGTGGCCACCGCGCCCAGCGGCATGGCGGGCCTCGACGCCGCCGTCACCAGCAGGCCCGACCTGGTCGTCCTGGACCTCGGCCTGCCCGACGTCGACGGGGCGCAGGTCCTGCGGATGCTGCGCGCGGTCAGCGACGTCCCCGTCATCGTGGCGACCGCCCGGGACGACGAACCGGAGATGGTCGCCGTCCTGGAGCAGGGCGCCGACGACTACATCGTCAAGCCCTTCGGCGCCGCCCAACTGGACGCCCGCGTCAAGGCGGTCCTGCGGCGCCTCGGCGTGACCGAGACCGAGGAGCCGCTGTGCGTCGGCGGCCTGCGCGTCGACCCGGCGTCCCGCGACGTCACCCTCGACGGCGCGCCGATCGACCTGACGCCCCGCGAGTTCGACCTCCTCGCCCATCTGGCCCGCCGCGCCGGCCAGGTCGTCTCCCGCCGCGAACTGCTCGCCGAGGTCTGGCAGCAGCCGCTGGGCGGCGCCGACAAGACGGTGGACGTGCACCTCTCCTGGCTCCGCCGCAAGCTGGGCGAGACGGCGCAGCGCCCGCGCTATCTGCACACGGTCCGCACGGTGGGCGTGAAGCTCACGCCGCCGGACGAGCCCCCGGGGGCCGGCTGATGCGCCGCAGTCTCCTCCTCCTGACGGCGGCGACCACGGCGCTGGTCCTCACCGCCCTCCTCGTCCCCCTCACCCTCCTGACCCGCACCCACGCCGCCGACCGCGCCACGGCCGAGGCCACCGCGCGGGCCCAGTGGGTGGCCCACGCCCTGGGCCCGGCGCTGGCCACCGCCGGAGAGCGGGAGACCGCCGAGCAGACGGTGGAGAGCGTCAACGGCACGGACCTGCCCCGCACTTCGCTGATCCTGGCCGACGACACGGTCATCGGGCCGCGCGTCGAGAAGGGCGCCGCCGCCACCGCCCCGCTCCGCCTCGCCCGCACCGGCCGCGCCTTCACCTACGAGCCGGAGTCCGGCGGCCGTCTGGTCCTGGTCCCCGTGCAGGGCGCGAAGGGCGGCACGGCCGTCGTCCAGGTGACGCTGACCGAGCACCAGCTGTACGCGGGCACGCTCGCCTCCTGGCTCGTCCTCGCGGGCATCGGCGTGGGCCTCGTACTCCTCGGGCTGCTGCTGGCCGACCGGCTCGGCGCCCGCCTTGTGGGCGCCACCCGCCGCCTCGCCGGTACGGCGGACCGGCTGGCCGCCGGGGACCTGACGGCGCGGGCCACCCCGGAGGGCCCGCCCGAGCTGCGCCTGATCGCGGGTGAGCTGAACCGCCTGGCGGCCCGCATCGACGCACTGCTCACCGCCGAGCGGGAGAACGCCGCCGACCTCGCCCACCGCCTGCGCACCCCCGTCGCCGCGCTGCGCCTGGACGCCGAGACGCTGCGGGACCCGGACGAGGCGCACCGCATCGCGGCGGATGTCGCCGCCCTTGAGCACAGCGTCGACGACGTGATCCGCAAGGCGCGGCGCCCCCTGCGCGAGGCGCCGCGCGCCGATCTGGCGGCGGTGGCACGCGAACGGGCGGCGTTCTGGGCGCCGTTGGCGGAGGACCAGAACCGCGCGACCGGCATCACGACGCCCGCCCACGCGGTCCCGGTGCCGGTCCCCGCCGACGACCTCGCCGCCGCCCTGGACGCATTGATCGGCAACGTCCTCGACCACACGCCCCACGGCACGCCCTTCACCGTCACGGTCCGCCGCACCGCCGCCGGCGAGGCGGAGCTGACCGTCGCCGACGAGGGGCCGGGCTTTCCCGGCCCGGCCTGCCCCGCCCGGGGCACCAGCGGCGCGGGCTCCACGGGCCTCGGCCTGGACATCGCCCGCCGCACGGCTCAGGAGGCGGACGGCCGCTTCGAGGCGGCGAGCACGGCCGACGGCGCCCGGGTCACGCTGGCGTTCCCTCCCGCGCCGGAGACGGGGACGCCGGGCGGGGGAACGCCGTCCGCACCGCCCGCGCCCACTTGTTGACCCCCAGCTCGGGCCGGACCGCCGCGTATCCCCCGCAGTACTTGGTGAACTCCGCCGCCCGCACCCCGAAGCGGTGCAGCACCCGGTCGGCGTCGGTCAGATGTCCCTTGGTCTTGGTCTCCACGAGGACCAGTCCGCTGTCGGCGGCGGCGGTGCGTCCCGTCATCGTGTCCCGTACGACGAGACCGGCGTCGCACGTGACGCGCTGCCCGTCGGCGACGAACGTGGCCCGCTGGTAGTCGGTGACGAGCGAGGGGGTGAGCCCCTCCGGGGCCGCTATCCCGTACGAACCCCGCAGCACCCCGGCCAGGAAGCCCCGGCGCGTCTCGTCCAGGGCGTGGTCCTCGGCCTGGAGCCGCTGGCGGTGCTTGACGGTCTCGCCGCGCCCGCTCTTCAGCTTGATCTCGAACTGCCGCTCGCCGCTGTCCCGGTAGACCCGCTCGCGTATGCGGTAGCGCAGCCGCCTGCCCTGCCGGTGGTCGTGGAAGGTGCCGAGGCCAGGGGTGTCGTAGTACGTCGAGTGGTACCGGAACCAGCGCTTCCCGCCGATGCTGAGCGCCCGGAAGGGGCCGCCGGCCCGCCGGGGATCGGTCAGCAGGGCGGCGAAGTCCGCGAAGATCTCGACAGGGACCAGATAGCTGTTGTCGTAGCGGGCGAGGAGCTGCGCCCGGGCGTTCACCTCGTCCAGGGCGATGGGGCGCGCGGCGAGCGCGGCGCGGCCGATGGCGCGTACGGCGGGGTTCACACGGTCTCCTTCGGGTGGCTGGGGGCGATCGTGCGGGACCGGGTCGTGCGTCGTCGTTGCGATTCCTCGTGGGGACGTCGGACCGTCTTCCGGAGGAACTCCCCGGACCGTACCGAAGGTTCCGGCTGGCGGAAGCGGACTTCCAGGACCATGAGGTCGCGTACGTAGTCGATCTCCCGCACCGTCCAGCCGAGCGGCTCCCCGAGGCGCCGCGTCAGCTCCGCCCGCAGGGCGGTCTCCTCGCGGTGCACGGCGTCCAGCGTGACGACGGACCGCCGGTCGTACGCGAAGAGACGGGGGTGGTCGGCGCCGTACATGACCACGAGCAGCACGGCCGAGAGCCCGGCGGCGACCGGCAGGCTCAGCGCGGGCAGACCGCAGAGCAGGCCGAGCACCAGGGTGATGAAGTAGTACGCGACTTCCTGGTGCTGCAACGCGTCGGAGCGCAGCCGCACGATCGAGAGCACCCCGAAGAGCCCGAAGCCGAGGGCGAGCCCGCCGTCGCCGCCCACCGTCCCGAGCCCCGCGACGACCGCGAACAGGGCGACGTTCAGGGCGAGATACGCGGGGACGAGCTCGCGCCTGCGGTGCCGCGGATAGAAGACGCCGAAGGTCAGCAGCGCGACGGCGGCCAGGTCGAGTCCCAGATGGGCGCTGAGGGTCAGTGTGCTGTCCATGACCGGGACGGTAGGGAGGGGCGGGTTAAGGCCGCCCCTGGCGGACGTTAACGAACGCCGGACCGGTACCCCTGAGACGGTTGACAGCATCCTGCCCAATTGACAGCATGCTGACATACGCACGGCGGCATCCCGCTCCCGGAGGCATCCATGTCCCGCAAGCCCGTACATCTGGCCGTCTACGACACCTTCGCCGACTGGGAGACCGGCCACACCACGGCGTGGCTCGCCCGCGTCGGGTACGAGATCCGCACGGTCGGCCCGTCCACCGCTCCCGTCACCTCGACCGGCGGCCTGCGCGTCCAGCCCGGCCTGCCGCTCCCCGCACTGCGCCCCGAGGACAGCTCGCTGCTGATCCTGCCGGGCGCCGACCTGTGGGACACGAGCGACGACCTCGCGCCGTTCGCCCGCGCGGCCCGCGCGTTCCTCGACGCGGGTGTGCCGGTCGGCGCGATCTGCGGCGCCACGTCGGGCATCGCCCGCGAGGGGCTGCTCGACGACCGGGCGCACACCAGCGCCGCCCCGATGTACCTGGCGGCCTCCGGCTACCAGGGCGGCGCGCGGTACGTCGAGGCCGACGCGGTCACCGACGGCGACCTGATCACCGCCGGTCCGACCGAACCGGTGGCGTTCGCGCGGGAGATCTTCGGGCGGCTCGGCGACGTCTTCGAGGGCGAGAAGCTCGACGCGTGGTACCGCCTCTTCCACGACTCGGACCCGGCGGCGTACGAGACGCTGAACGCGTAGGCGGGGCCGGCGAGATGAACGACGACACACCACGCCGTGCCCAGCAGGACCTGCTGAGCCGCGCCGCCCTCACCGTCTTCCGGCTGAACGGCCAGTTCCTGGCGTGCTCCGAGGAGTTGGCGCGTCCGGCGGGGCTGACCGCCGCCTGGTGGCAGGTGCTCGGAGCCGTGCTGCGCGAGCCGCTGCCGGTGGCGGGGATCGCCCGCGCGATGGGCATCACGCGGCAGAGCGTGCAGCGCGTGGCGGACCTCCTCGTGGCCAAGGGCCTCGCCGAGTACGTGCCGAACCCCGCCCACCGCCGCGCCAAACTGCTGCGCCCGACGGAGAGCGGCAGGGCGGCGGTGGCGGAGATCGACCCGGCCCACGCGGAGCTGGCGGGGTGGCTGGCGGCGGTGCTCGGCGAGGCGGAGTTCGCCGATACGGTACGGGTGCTGGAGCGCCTGTCCGAGGTGCTGGACGCGCTCGCGGACCCGGACGCGGAGTCCGCAGGGGAACCCGTTACGGAACCGTAGAGAGCGGGACGGCTCCCTGTGTCGCGGGGCCGCACTATCCTCACCCTGTTGCACACCAATGGGGGAGGTCGGTGCGGCGATGGAAAAGCTCGGGGCCGGGGATCCGCAGCGGATCGGCGCGTACCGGCTGCTGGCGCGGCTCGGCGCGGGCGGCATGGGGCAGGTCTACCTCGCGCGGTCCGACCGGGGCCGTACGGTCGCGGTCAAGCTGGTCCGCGAGGAGCTCGCCGAACAGGACGAGTTCCGGAACCGCTTCCGGCAGGAGGTGCGGGCCGCGCGGCGGGTCGGCGGTGCCTGGACGGCGCCGGTGCTCGACGCGGACACGGAAGCGGCGATCCCGTGGGTCGCCACGGGGTACGTCGCCGGGCCCTCGCTCCAGAGCGTCGTCTCGCGCGACCACGGGCCGCTGCCCGAACGGTCCGTGCACATCCTCGCGGCCGGGCTCGCCAACGCCCTCAAGGACATCCACGCGGCGGGCATCGTCCACCGCGACCTCAAGCCGTCGAACGTCCTGGTGACGATCGACGGGCCGCGCGTCATCGACTTCGGCATCGCGCGCGCCCTGGAGACGGTCACCGACGGCGGCCTGACCCGCACGGGCGCGCTGGTCGGCTCGCCCGGCTTCATGGCGCCCGAGCAGGTGCGCGGCGACCGCATCACGCCGGCCTGCGACGTGTTCTGCCTCGGCTCCGTGCTGGCGTACGCGGCGTCGGGCGCGCTGCCGTTCGGGACGGCCAACAGCGGCGTGCACGCCCTGATGTTCCGCATCGCGCAGGAGGAGCCCGACCTGTCGGGGCTCCCCGAGAACCTGGCCGAGCTGATAGCGCTCTGCCTGCGCAAGGACCCCGCGTCGCGGCCCACCCTCGACGACGTGCTGGAGCGGACGGGCGCGCAGGACACCCTCAGCGAGGGCGGACGCACGCTCGACCCCTGGCTGCCGGGCGCGCTCGTCGCCCAACTGGGCCGCCACGCGGTGCAGTTGCTGGACACCGAGAACCCGGACGAGGCGGGGGCTGCGGCGGGGGGCGCCGGGGCCGCCGGGGGGGCCGGCGGGGTCCCGGGGGGCCCCGGCCCTCCGGGCCCGCCGGCAGCCGCCCCCGGGGCGGAAGGCAACAAAGCCCGGGGGAGGCGGCCGCGCGGCCCCCGGGCAAGACGACCGCCGGGGGGGGGGACGCAACCCAGACCAAGCGCGACGGCCCCCCCCGGCAGCGCGCGAGCACCCAGCCCCAGGGGG
>NZ_JAFEXF010000005.1 GCF_016905445.1 Streptomyces sp. G44 | reverse complement strand
GCCCGGAGCAGCGAGCCGGGGCGCTGCGCGCCCCGGCCGCTCCCGCTCCGCGTGAGCGGATGCGGTTCGCTTCGCTCACCGCCAGGTGGCACGCGCTGCGCGCCTGCCATCAACTGCAGTGCAGAGCAGCCCGCTTCGCGCGCTGCGGCCGGCCTCCGGCCGACCAGTGGCCTCCGCTGCGCTCCAGCCACCAAAGACGCAGCGGCAGGACGAGGGCTCACGCCCAACTCACCCACCGTCCAGGTGTGCCACGCTTCGCGCGGCCCACCCACGGGCCCTGCGGCCCCAGCAGCAGCAAGGGGAGGGAGGTGTGGCTTAACGGTGAGCCTCCATCAGGTAAGGAGGATGTACCTTTGGCAGAATCAAGCCACCTCACTGCTTCAAAATATTGTCCAGATTATCTCTGGAACCAGACCACGCCACCCATAATTACGCATCACTGGGTGAAGAATGAATGATGTCGATAACACGAGGAATAACAAATTGGGAAGCTGCGAACCCGAGCCATAGAACGGGACCTCAGATATCGGAAAGCCTGAATTCCGGGGTGCGGAGGTACCGGAGCCGAACGGCCCCGGTGCTGTTCGGCGGAACCGCCCACGGGCCCCGGCCACGCTTCCTCGCTTGTGAGCGTCACGGCGGGCACCACCCGAGACTCAGAGCCGTTGCTGCTCTCCACTGCCCGCAGTGAGCCGCAGAGCCGCACGCGAAGCGAGCTCAGCCACGGAGGCTGGCTCCCTCGATCCGGTGGTTGTCCACGGCGACACGCCCATCGTTGCCAGCTGCTTTTCCGTACACGTCGGGACGTGTCGGCGGGGGTTCGTGTGGTGGTTGAGCTCTAGTGACACATAAGAGCGTTCCGCGCCGAAACTGGCTCTGACCTGCGGAGATGCGAAACCGTTTGTTCTAGGTTTCCAGAACAAACGGCTCCCGGGTGTTCTGGAGATCCAGAACAAACACCCCCCGAATCTGACGGGTAATCAGGTGACTGTGGGCCACCGTTTGTTCTGCCCCTCCAGAACAAGCCGGTTTACCTAGTGCTACCGTGCTGCCTCAAACGTTGATCATCTCTGGAGGACTGTGCTGATGGAACAGCTGCCGATCGTCCGCCCCGGCGAGCGCGTGGTCGCGCGGTCGGACGGCAAGGGCGGCTTGATCCTGGGCGTCGAGAAGATCAAAGGTCGCGAGTTTGCCGCAAGCGCGGAGTGCAGCGGCTACGTGCTGGACGCCCGGCTGTTGATGGACGTACTGGGCAGTCTCAAGATGCCCGGATCCTGGTTCCAGGTCTGGTGCAAGCTCGTGGCGCTGCAGAACGCCAACCGCGCTGACGATCAGCTCCGGGTTGTAGCTCGCGGCTTCGTGAAGACCAGTCAGCGCGACCTCCAGGCTCGGTGCAACCTGTCGGCGTCCTCCGTGAACGAGGCCAGCCAGTTCTTCGCGCACATCGGCTGGATGCGCACTGCCAAGCGCGGCATCCTCCAGCTGAACCCGTGGCTCACGGTGACCGGCACCTCCGGCGAGCAGGAGAAGTGGCAGGCGCTCTGGAATAGCGCTGAGGGCCCGGCCTGCGTCATCCCCCACTCTGACTACCCCACCGAGTGGCGCCAGGCGCGGGAGGCGGAGAAGAAGGCTGCCGAGGCCGCCCGCCGCAAGGAGAAGGTCGTCACGCTGCGGCAGCGGCGGCCCGTACGCAAGGCGAGCGCATGACCGCGCGCGGCATATCCTCGTTACAGCGTGTCGACCTGATCGGAAGTGGTGAGGCTCCGTGAGCAGCTCTTACGTCCCCAGCCCTCCCACAGAGGCCCCCGTCGCGATCCCTCGCGACGTCCTGCGCCTCCTGGCCCTGGTCGACGTCTCCACCGCCGGCCGCCGCGTCCTGGACCAACTGCTGTACCTGAGCGACCCTGACACCGGCACCGCCGCGATCAGCCAGAACGAGATGTGCGCCGAGCTGGGCGCGAGCAAGCCCACCGTCAACCGCGGCTTCAAGGAACTCCGAGAGTGCGGACTCGCCTGGAGCCTCGAGGACGGCCTCTACCAGCTCCACCCGCTGCTGACCGGCGGCAAGGTCTCCTCCGCCGTCATGGCCGTCCCCGAGATCAAAGCCGCCGACCCTGCCCGCTTCACCCAGCAGCGACGTGCCCGTTACGCCGCGCAGATGGCCAACCTGGCCCCCACCGGCTGATCTCTCCCCGATCGACGCGAAGCCCACTACGGCGCCGCACCTCCGGGTGCGGCGCCGTTCGCGTGCCCGACACCCACCGCCCGGTAGCACCAGGTAAACCGGCTGGTTCTGGAGAAGCAGAACAAACGCAAGCTCTGCTGCACCCTGACGGAGGAGAGCCGGTAGCACCAGGTGAACCGCTTCGGGCTGAGGGGCCAGAACGAACTGCGGTTACACGGGCGCGGCTCCGGCAGGCCGAGTGCGTCGGCCCCTCCGAGGGCAAAGCGCAGGCCAGAGCCTGTTGTCAGACCCCTTCGATTCACTGTTGGAGAGGAATCAAGGGGTGGAACATGCTCGAACTCGTGCACAACGATCCGCGCGGCTGGTTACTGCAATTCTTCAAGGCGCACCAAGTGCCCCGGCAAGCGCTGGCAGGGACCGGACACGTCTACGTACTCGCGATCACAGGCGCTGTGTCGTACGTCAAGATCGGTTCCACGGCACAACCTCGTTCCCGCCTGGAGGTGCTGCGCACTGAAGCTCACCGTCAAGGCGGCTCTGTCACACGGGCATGGCTGTCTCCGGCCCATCCCACCTACAGGGGCACCGAAGCTCACGCGCTCAGGAACTGCCGGGAGATCTCGCCATCGATCAGCCCGCGAAGCGAGTACTTTCCCGATCTCGACTTCACAACAGCACGGCGCGAGGCCGTCAAAGCCTTCCTGGGTATCCGTGATACTCCGCGGGTATCGACAACTACTTGGGCCGCTGGCCAATATCAGCCGATCCCTGGTCATGTCTGGCACCGACTGTCGCCCAGTGTGTGGGATGAGTACTGGCGGGAGCTCAAGTTCTTCCGTCAGGGCAGCCACCGCAGCCGCTTCCGTAGGCGGAACAACACCCCGTCACGTCCCGGCCACGTTCCCGAGTCGCTTCTGGACGCCTTCAGCGCACTGTTCGAACCTTCCGCGCCGGTGATCCACCTGTTCTCGCGACGCACTTCATCGTGACTCGGGGTTAGCGCAGCAGGCAGCGACGGCCGGTAGCACCAGGTAAACCGGTTTGTTGCAGCAGAGCAGAACGAAACAATGCCGCCGCCCGCGAGGCCGCGAAGGTCACCCATGACCAGTTCGTCGACGCCGCCGCCGGCTACCTCGCCCGGACCGCCTGACCTCGCCGCAGCCGCGTGCCGTCGGGGCCGTCGAGTCGGAATGTCATCGCTCTCCGGTCCGGCAGCTACCCGGTCCGGCAGCTACGGTCACCACAGCCTCCCTCTCGCATCCACGCCCCAGATCGGAGTCCCCATGGAGCAGCAGTCGGAGGCCATCGCCCGGGTCAGCAGTGTCGGGACGTCGGCCGAACGGACCGCCGGCTCTTCCGGCGGCGAGGACCTGGCCGTACTCGCGGCCGCGGCCGGGGCGCTCAACCTGCTTGCCGACGCCGAGCGCGAGCAGGGCGCCGAAGGCGCCCTGGAGGGCCGTCCGGCGCGGCGGCGCCGACCACGACGACATCGTCCAGGTCCTCAACCGTCGACGACCCGTACGACTTCGACGAGCTGCTGCGCGCCGGCAACCTCGCCGGGGCCGCGGGCGACATCCGGCGCGCCTTCCACTGGCTCTAGAACCCGCCCCGCACCCGTCCCCGCCCGCCCTTGGGAAGGCCACCCATGACCACCGAGCGCACCGACCCCGTCCCCGACCTGACGATCCCGCTGGCCAACGCCGACGCCCAAGCCCTGGGCGACGACGTCGGGCAGATGGCCATGCGGCTCGGTCTCGTACTGCACGGCCTCGCGCAGCTGCGCACCGGCGGGTCGAGCACCGAAGACCTCGCGACGACCATCCTGATGTCCAACGGCCTGCTGAACCGGCTGGAGGGCATCCGAGATGCCGCAGTGCGCCAGCACGCCGCACAGGGCGGCTCGTACGGCGCGCTGGCGAGCTCCATGGGCGTCACCCGGGCCACCGCGCAGTACCGCCGCGACGTCCTGGTGAAGAAGGACCCGAGTGAGATGGAGAAGTGGGCCACCGCAGCAGCAGCTGACCCCTTGCGGCAGAGCCGTGCAGCAGACCGATGACAGCTCGCTGCACGGCGCCGCCGCGTTGCAGCATGAGGTCTGCTGCACGAGCAGCACCGGTGTGCCGCCTGGGCGCCGGCGTCGCAGTCGACCACCGTGCAGCGCCGCCCGCCGCCTTCTCGCTGCACCGTGCAGCGGGATGCAGCAGCGCCCCGGACCATCTGGCGGTCCGGGGCGCTGCATGGGTGCTCGGGAGGCCCCTACGCCTCAACGTACGCGACGAT
Organism: Streptomyces sp. G44; assembly: GCF_016905445.1. Classification (GTDB taxonomy): domain Bacteria; phylum Actinomycetota; class Actinomycetes; order Streptomycetales; family Streptomycetaceae; genus Streptomyces. The sequence goes on along the minus strand of NZ_JAFEXF010000005.1, from coordinate 133,631 downwards.
CGTGATCTGTCGAAGGGCCGTGACGTAGTAGATGACGCGGACCCCGTCGACGTCGTCGACGTAGTCGCGCAGCAGGGTGTCGGGCACCGGGGTGCCCAGTTCGGGGTTGACGCTGATCGCGACGATCGCGCGGTCCAGGCGGTGCGTCTCGCTCGCCGTGAGCTTCGCCAGCTGGCTCAGCGCGGGCTCCACCAGGACGACCTGGGAGCGGCGCGGGGCGTGGTCAGGCGACACGGGGCTGCTCACCGGCCAGGCGCTCCAGGTGGGCGTCGCGGGCTTCCTCCCACAACACGCCCGTCTCCGGGGACGGGTAGCCGTTGGCAGCGATGTCCTCCAGCACCGAGGCGAGGACGTCGACTCGCGCACGCTGGTCGGCCGCGTACGCGCGGACGGAAGCGGCGGCGTGTTCATCGAGGGGCTGGCGGTCGGGCACGAGGGCCGGCTGCTCGCTCATCCGGGGCTCCTGGGCTTCTCTCTGGCGTGTGTCACCACGGTATCGCCGGGGCGGGGCGCTCCGGGACGGTACGGACGAAACCCGCCCGATGACACAGCTGACACAGCTGAACAGTGACACAGATGGTCGCGACGACCTGGGGAAACGGGGGGTCGATGACACAGATGGGACTGTTCACCCCTGACTGTTCAGGTGCTGGGGCTCCGGGCTCCACTGACGCGACGGCGTGAGCGGAGCGTGATGACCCGCCCCTGCCGCCGGGCCCGGGTGTCACGCTGTCACGCCGATTCGGGCCTGGAGCGGGGGTTCGGGGCGCTCCAGGCACTCAGAAAGCGTTCGATCCGGACATTCGACGGGTGCTGTCGCGTGGTGGACCGGCGGGCGTGACAGTCGGCGTGACAGGCCGCGTGACACCTCCAGCGTGACGCACTGTGAGCGTGACAGGCGTCGACGGCCCACGGCCTCACGGGAGCGCTGGAGCGGGGTGTCGTTGGTGGTCAGTTCCGGAGCGGCGGCTAGACGTGCGGTTCGCGGCACTGCCCGCACGCGGCGCAGCCGGCGCACCCCATGCAGAACTGCTTCGGGACGCGCGGGCACCAGCAGATCGGGTTGTAGTTCAGATCGTCGTCGCCCTCGAAGTACGGCTCCCCGAGCGGAGGTGCGTAATCGACGTGGACCTGGCCGTCGGCCGTCAGATCCTCGTACCGGGTGCCGCAGCCGGTCGACTGCACCCACGTGGCCATCACGTGGTCGGCCGCGCTCACCGCGCACCGTCCTCGCCCGCGCTCGCTTCCGCCAGTTCGGCGGGCACGAGGACGCGGTCGAGCCAGGCGGCGAGTGCGCTCGTGGCGTCCGGGTCGGCCTGGGCGAGGCGCACGGCGAACTCGAGGTCGCCATCGGCGGCCGGGGCGCCGGTGCGGGCGAGCGCGGCGAGCAGGGCGGCGTGGGCCCGCACCCGGTCGGGCAGCGAGTCGGCGGCGGCTGTGCGCGTGGTCGGGTCGGCGTAGTGGCCGGAGCGGTCGGCGAAGGCCTGCGCCAGCCAGCTGTCGACCACGGGGTGGTAGTCGCCGCGGTGGAGCATGAAGTCGCGGGCGGCCTCGTCTCCCGGCCGGGTCTCCACGGTCTGGTCGAGTCGGCTGGCTCGCATGTGCGCGGCGAGTTCGTCGGCGCGGGCGGCGAGCTGCTGCTGCTCCTGGAGGCGCTGCTGCTCGGCTTGCGCGGCTCGCTGGTCGGCGGCGAGCTCGTCCTGGACGACGGCGTCGCCGATCGGGTCGTAGGTTCCGCCGGTGGTGGCGAGCAGCTGCGCGATGCGTTGCACTCAGCGACTTCGGCCGGGCCGCGTTCGTCGTCGGCCAGGTCCTCGCGGTCCCGGTCGATGTGCTGCTGCAGCCGGGCGTCCTCGAGCGCGATGGCGGCCTCGGTGGCGGTCATGCCGGTGGCCCGCCGGCGGACCGAGCTGCGGCCGGCCTTCGCCTGGTCGACCGGCTGGCGGGGTGCGGCCGCGCCGGGCGCGGGAACGCGGGGACGGCGGCGGGAGCGGGGCAGGGGCGTGCTCACACGGGCCTCTCAATCGTCACGGGAAAGGGAGGGGATATCGGACCGTCGCGCATCGGACGCGGCGCTCACAGACAGGTCTACCGCAGCCGTCCATTTCCGCTCAGCTAAAACTCGATTTCGAGCTTCTCCACGTATCGGAATTCCACCTGCAGGCTCGCGCGACCGCCACCGCCTTGACGGAAATAGGCGTCCGCGATGGCCTCCGCGACCGCCTCGTGGAGGTCAGTGTCCGTCGCCCCCTCCTCCTGTGCCGCCAGGATGAGGGCCGCGTGGGAGGGCGACACGGCGATGCTGAGGTTCCGGATACGGGCGTCGTCCGAGGACCCGTTCGCGGTGAAGCCGAGGGAGGCCCGGAACGCGATGACGAGCCCGCCCGCGGACGCCGCGTGCTGCCTGGCCTGCGCCCTGACCTGCGGTTGCCACTCCGACTCGGTCTCCTGCACCAGCGCCTCCTTCAGGCGCTTGTTCGGCTTGGTGGAGGCACCCGAGAGGTAGCGCTGCACCGTCTTGCGGGAGACGCCCAGGCGCTCCGCCAGGTTCTTGGTGGAACCCTTCTCCCGCTTGCGAAGGAATTTCATCTGGGCTCGCGGCGATTTCGGCGCGGGCCGGGTGAACAGGTCACGCTCCGCGCGAGCGAGGCCCTCCATGAGCTTGGCTCGGGTCCTGGCCTCCTGCGCTGCCTTCTCTTCCTCAGTCATGAGGGCAGCTCACAGCCGCGGACCTGTGGACAGAGGCCGGCGGCCGGGCGGTCCCGTCGCCCGTCGAAGGGGTTGACGGCGCAGGTCAGTGGGTCTTGGGTGGAGGGCCACGTCCAGAGCAAGGGGGCTGGCCATGGAACTGCTCAAGTTCGCCGACCGACTGCCGCAGTGTTCACGCTGCGGCGGCGACCTCATCATGAGCGGCGTGGCGCCGCAAAACGACGCACACGGTCGGCCGATCCACCTGGAGTTGTGCCCGGCCTGCGACACCGGCGACCCCGACCGCCCGGCAGCCGGCCTGTTCGCCCAGTGGTTCGCCGACGGCGGCGGCCATGACGAGAGCCGCGTCCAGGAGGGCGCGCATCTGCTGATGGAGTGGACCAAGGAGTGCATGGCCGCCCACGGCTGGTACATGCTGGACGCCCCGCCCGATCAGCCCTGAACGCCGCCTGACGGTCGTGGCGGCAAGGTGATGGCCGATCCCACTCGTTATCCGCCGGTGCCGCGCCACGCCGCGGACTCTTCGTCTTCGGTCGGCTCGTAGCCGTCCGGGTAAGCGGCGTCTGCGCGCTCCCGAGCGGCCTGAGCGGTGGCGCGTACCTCACGGTTGAGACGGGTGAGCAGGGCGAGCGCCGGTTCGTGGGTGATCGGGTCGACGATGTCGCGGGTGCGGGCCGTGTCCCAGTCGGCGACCCGCAGCGCGGTCTCCACGAGCAGCTGCGCCTCTTCGACGGCGACGCCCACGGTGTCGTCGCCGGCGGCGGCGGAAGCGATCAGGCGGTTGCGGATCACCCGGGCGTTCTCCCAGCCGCGCCAGACGCCTTCCTGCTGGTCTGTGGCGCTGCCGCGGCTGACCCTTTGGGACAGCGGCGGGAAAGCCAGCACCAGCTCGGCAGCGGCGCGCCAGTCCATGGCTCGCGCCTGCACCCGGGCCTCAGCGACGATGCGGGACCGCAGGCTTTCGACCCGCCACTTCCGTGATCGTGCGTCGCGCTCCAGGGACAGGCATTGGGGGCACAGCGGCGGCCCGTACCGAGCCGGGGGTTTCCACGAGCGGCTGGTGCGCAGCAACTCCGTGCCGCAGTCGGCGCAGAGGATCCCCGACGGCGCCGGGCCGATCGCTGCGAGCATGTCGTGGAGCTGGAGGCCGGCGGCTTCCGCCAGAGGGCGTCCATGGATACCGGGCTGCTGCCAGTACAGGTGCTTGAGCACCCCGATCAGCTCCGGGGCGTGGACGGCATCCACCTCGGCATGCAGCCGCTCGACCTGCTCCAGCACGGCCTGCCGGGTGCGGTCGCGCCGCTGCTCGGCTTCCGCGAGGACGGCTTCGGCCCCGGTGAAATCGCGGACGGACCGCTCGATGTCGCCCAGAATCTCGCGCAGGCTCTCCTCACTCATGCACGAGAGCTTATGCACCAGGTCAGCCGACCCTTTCGGGAGGCCCGTGACGATGCGCGGTCCGCCGCGTTGGACACGTCGCCGCGTAGATGAACTCCGTCCCCCACGGATACGCGGGCGAGGCCCTGTCCCAGCGCAGCAGCGCAACGGCAGGGCTTCGCTGCCTCGTGGTGCCAGGAAGCCAGACAGGGGCACCGGTGTGGCGACTTGGCGGCTTCACCGACCCTTGCGACCATGTCCTCAGAGGCAGCGGATGCTGGTTGTGGGCCGATCATGCCTGCCTGTCGCCTGGCCATAGCCGGGTTGAACCTTGCGAGGTTCCATGCCCCTCAACGAGTTCGTCGAGGTGTGCTGCGTCACTGCACAGTTGATCACCGCCATCCTCACCTTCCTGCACGGTCGTCGCGATGGCGGTGACGACTGACCCTGCACAGTCCCCTCGCTCCATACCCCTCGGCACGGAGCGAGGGCTGCAACAGGACCATGCGCGTTGTGCGTCAGGTACGCAACGAGCCAGACACCGGGACCGCGCACGGTCAGCCTGCGGGAATGGACAAGTTGATCGAGTTGGCCAGCACACTCGTCTCGGGGGCCTTCATCGCCGTCCTCGCGGCATGGCTGACCAACCGCTCCCGCAACCGCCAGGAGCAGCAGGCTGAGATCGGTGCGCTGCGGGTGCAGGCCGACGCGATGACGGTGGCGGTGATGGAACTGCAGGGCGCGGCCGCCGCCAACCGGCTGCTGTGGGAAGGCCCTGCCGAGCGCGCGAGGACATTCCTGCTGACCGTGCTCGCCTTCACAGGCGGGGCCGCCCGAGCCGGATCGCCGGCGGAACGAACGTGCAGAGCGGCCTGGTGGGCTTCGGACGCGCGGCGGAGCTGCTGAGCCGGGAGCGGGTGGCCAGCAAGCAGACCGTGGCCGCCGTGCGGGAGCCGCTCACCCGGGCCGCCACCCAGCCGCCCCGCTCATGCGCTGCTCCGACCCTGCTGTCGTCACCGCCACCGAGCAGCTGCTGAACGCCCTGTCCGACGTGGAGGACACCGCGCGCCTCGAGGCCGCTGGAGACGTTCGGCCGGGCCGTCAACGCCGCCACCGCGCCGCGGCTGTCCCGGTGGGAACGTCGCCGGGCCGCGCGCACAAGCTGACCGTGGCGGCCCTTCCGTAGGATGCGAAACGCAGCGTCCCCAGCGGCTGGAATGCCGGGTGTGATGGGCACCGTGGTGTAGCGGTCCCGGGTGGCGCGGAGACCTACCGGACCTCGCTACGATCTGCTGATGTCCTGCGTCTTCTGCGGTAGCTCTCCCGTCACTAAGGAACACGTCTTCCCTCAGTGGCTCAACCAGTATCTTCCGCCGGGGCGACAGCAAACTGAACAGGCTCGCTATGGGGCGGGTGCCTACGAGGTGACCAGGGAGAGCGTGGGCCTGGATTTCACGGTCAAGAAGGTGTGTGGTCCGTGCAACAACGGTTGGATGTCGAAGCTTGAAACATCCTCCAAGGACGCCCTCGAACCACTGATCATCCGGCAGAACCTTGACCTCATCTCTCTCCAGCATCAACGCCAGATCGCGCTCTGGGCCACAAAGACAGCGATGATGGCCGACCAGACTCAGCAGGAGCCCATCCTGCCGTCCCACCAGCTCCGGAGAATGCGTACTCACCGAGCGATACCTGGTGGCACGCGCGTCTGGCTGGGGTCCTGCTCCGAGCGCAACCCCACCGTCACCAGTCACACCGTGAGGGTCGACCTCACAGGTGTATCCACTCCTGACAGCCCCCAGCCGGTCGGGTTCTTCTGCCCCATGAAGATCGGGCATCTGTGCATCTACGTCTACTTCCCGGCCGTGGACGTCGTCATCCAGCACGCGCGTGAGTTCCACCTCTCCGTCGCCCGGATATGGCCCCGCCGCTCCAGCGACCTACCTTTCCCTCCACCCGTCCAGCCACGGAACGGGGAAGCCTTCGAGGCATTCGCTGACGCGTTTCGCGAGAGCCTCTACCTCTACACACCCGAGCAGGCGGCCGAGCACCGGATCAAGGAATCCTGAGATCCGGGCCATGCTGGCGGATCACGCCAACTGAAGTGCTCAACCGCCAACTGAAGCGCTCAGTCACACCGGGGACGCGGGCGCGTGCAGGAGCCGGCACCTACAGCTCGATGTCGAGCCGTTCCACGTCGGTGAACTCCACGCCCAGGCCGTGCGCGCGGCTGTTGTTGGCGCGAAAGTACATCCGGGCGAGACCGTCGGCCGCGATCTGCTGGAGCTGCTGCTCGGTGGCGCCCTGCTCCCGCGCGGTGAACAGCTGGTCCGCGAACTCGGGCGGCAGCGCCTGGGTGACGTCGCGGATCCGGGCGTCATCGGTGGTGCCTGCGGCGGCGGTGAACCCGAAGCGGGCGCGGGTGGAGACCACCAGGCCGTCCGTGGTCGCCGCCTTCTTCCTCGCCTTCGCGCGAATCTGCGGCTGCCACCTCTTCTTCACCTCGCGCTCCAGGCGGCCGCGCAGCTCCTGGCGGGGCCGCTTGAGCTTGCCCGAGACGTACCGCTCCACGGTGCGCTGGGAGATCCCGAGCGCCTGGGCAGCGGCCTTGGTGCCCTTGAGCTGCTTGACCAGGTACTTCATCTGCGCCTGGGCGCTCTTGGGCGCGGGGCGGGTGAACGCCCCCTCCAGCGCGCGGTCCAGGCTGTCCGCGAGCGAGTCGACCATGGGTTACTCCCCTTCTCCGGCGCTCTGGTCAGTCTTGATGAGGTTGGAGATGTTGAAGACGCCGCCGCGTTCCTCGAACTGCTGCTCTGCCCACAGGACGGTCTGGGTGCCCTGGTGCTTGACCATCCCCGGCGAGACGCCGAGACGGAACGTGCCCGGCGCCGGCTTGCTCTCGGGCGTGTACGGCAAGACGTCCAGCGGCGACGGGCCGGGCGAGGGGTAGACGATCGCGTCGGTGCCGATCGCGACCGGGTAGAGGTCGGCGGCGGCCGCCGTCTTCATCAGCTTGCGGTGCAGGCCGGTGCGCTGGTTCGCGAGCACGGCGGCCCGGATGTCGGGGCGCCACGTCCACCGGTCCAGCGCCGGGTAGGGCTCGTAGTACGGCACCTGGCCCCGGGAGCGCTGGCGCAGCTTGCCGATCGCGCCCTTCGCCGTGGCCTTGATCGCGGTCTCCAGCAGCGCCATCGTCGGGTCGGCCTGCTTGCGCCGCGCCATCGCCTCGAGGAACTCCTGGCCCTGGAGGTCGGTGGTGACGCCCATGTCGGCCATCGTCTCCACGTACGCGTCACGCAGCCGCTTGTACCAGGAGTCGAGGTAGCGGCCGGTCTGGGTGCGCACGTACGCCTCGATCGGGGCGACGTCGAAGCCGAGCTCCACCGCGTACTGGACGGTGGGCGTGGCGTACCAGGCCGGGCCCTTGGGGTGCTCGCCTGTCGGGGTGAACGGGCTCGGGAGCCGGGAGCCGTCGACCGTGCGGCCGTTGACCCGGGCGCGGGACAGGTCGACGTGGGAGAGGTCGACCAGCCACGAGCCGGGCAGCGCCGGGTCGAACTGCGGGTTGCCGGTGAGGTGGGTCGGTCCGTTCAGCCCGACCGTGAGGCCGTTCGCGGCGGCGGCGAAGCTCATGTTGAGGTCGACGACGACCAGGTATGGGTTGGCGCACTCCTCATCGGTGAGCGGCCGGCACCAGTCGTAGGGCTCCTCCATCAGCATCTCTGCCGGGGTGCGCAGGTAGTGCCGGGCGAACCGGCCCTTGAGGATCGGGTGTTCGTCGGGGACCTCGCACGGCACCACCGGGTAGAGCTGGGTGAGCGCGTCCTCGTTGTAGGCCCGCTCGAACTCGCCGGTCGCCGGGTTCTTCTCCGCGCGGGTGGGAGGGCGCAGCGCGGTCATCAGCTCCAGGCCGGTCGTCGCGGTGGAGCCGCGCGGCGTCATCACCCGGGCCGCGTACAGACCGAGGTACTGGACCAGGTCGGCCGGGTGCATCGTCAGCAGCAGCTCCGGGTCGTCCTTGCGGCCCCACTCACGAACGTCCAGGGCGTGCCAGGGCAGGATGCACAGCTGGACGCAGCGCCGCCGGGAGCCTTCGGGGTCGCGGTAGAGCCGCGCCCACGGGCCGAAGCCCCGCTGGGTCATCTGCAGGCCCGCACGCTCGATCTGCTTGACCACCTTGTGGCCGGCCGGGATGCGGCCCGCGTGCCGCTCCTCCTCCGACAGAGCGGCCGGCAGGCCGAAGCGCTCCAGCGCGGACGCGGTCAGGACGAGGATCGGGTCGGCGTCACGGCCGTTGCGGTGCAGCCGGGCCTGCCCGAGCCGGGCCTCGGTCAGCGTCCAGTCGACCAGCGCCGGGATCGTCTTGGCGGGTACGTCCAGGACCAGGCCGCCGACGCAGTACGCCGACACCTGCCCGTTGGTGTCAGCGTCGATGACCGCGAGCGGACCGTTCTCGAAGCGCGGGTCGACGGTGGCCGCTGGCATCGTGGTCTTCTTCGCCACCGCCTTCTTCGCACCCGGGCGCCGCGACGACGCGGCGGGCTTCGCGGCGGGCGCCGGTCGTGCGGCAGCAGCTGGGGCCTGGGGTGTCGGTGCTTCGGCCGCTGGGGCGGGAGCGGGCGCGGGGCCGGTGAAAGCCTCCGGGGCCACCGGCGCTGGGGCAGCAGCGGGTGCGTCGTCGGCCGGGGCGGGGAAGCGTGTGGCGAGGCCTTCCAGGAGCCGGGCGTAGGCGGCGCGCTTCGGCGGCCGCGGCTCGGTCTCGCCCGATTCCCAGTTGCCGATGGTCTCCCGTCGGCTCTTGAGAGCCTTCGCGATCTGGTCCTGGCTCAGTCCGGCGGCTTCGCGCAGACGCTTGCGCTCTGCAGGCGACGGAAGGTCATCCTGGGCGACCTCTTCCAGCAGCGCATCAACGGCGTTGAACAGCTCGTTCTCAGTGGGCACAGAGCTCACCTCCATGCCACACACTACACCAATCACACATTGGAATTCACATTGGATTTCACGTGGATTGCTCATTGGGGCTATGGTCTGTCAGAACGATCTAGCGAGTGGGGAAGCGGACGAGTCGGGAGGCCCCCTTGGAAGACCAGCGCGCCTGCGTGCTCCCGGCCCGCGAGAGCCAGGCCGTCCTCAAGGACGTGATCCTGCCCGCGGCCACCGCGAGCGCCGTGCGGCAAACGCGTCCGGTCGTGGTGATCGTCGGCGGCCAGCCGGGTGCGGGAAAGACCAAGGTCGCCGACCTGGTGCAGGCGGCGCTCAACCAGCGCGGGGGAGCTGTACGGATCGGCCGCGACCTCTTCAAGGCCGCCCACCGGCACTATGCGGCGGCGCTGGCCGCCGACGTGCGCACCGCCGGCGCGAGGGTGCGGCCGGACACCAGCCGCTGGCAGAGCGCCGTCGAAGAGTACGTTCGCGACCACAGCCTGGATGCGGTCGTGGAGTCCGCCCTCGCCGATGCCGATGACTTCCGTACATCGTCGGCGGCCTACCGCCGCTCCCGGCACCGGATCGAGGTGGTCGCACTCGCGACTGCGGAGGCCTGGAGCCAGCTCGGCATCCTCGACCGCTTCCTCACCGAGGCCACCACCGGTGCGGGTGGCCGGTACGTGTCATGGGCCAACCACGGCGCGTGCGCTGAGGGGATGCTCGCGACGCTCGCGGTCATCGAGGCTGAGCAACTCGCCGACCGCATCACCGTGGTGACCCGCGAGAGCACGGTGCTGTACGACAACGAGCTCGTCGACGGTGTGTGGCGGCGCCGGCCTGCCGCTGACAAGGCCGTCGCCCGCGGGCGCTCGCGCCCGTGGACGGCCGGGGAGACAGCCGCGTTCCATCGCGAAGTCACACGCGCCGAGGTGTGCGTGCACCGCGATGTGCCGGATGAGGACGAGCGGCTTGCCGTCGTACGGGATGCCAGGCGGGCCGCCGCGCTCGCCGAGCCGGTCCGCCGTATCGCCCAGCCCCGACGGCGTGCGCCGGGCGTCGACTACCACCGGCTCTCCACCGCCGAGCACCGATGGGTCTTCGATGAGCTGATCGCCCCGTCCTACCTGAGCGCCATCATCACCCGGCCCGATCCGCGCGCCGTCTACGTGCTGGGCCAGCCCGGGACGGGCAAGCTCCTGGCCGCGAGGATGGTGCGGCGCGCGATGCGGCCGGGGACAACGCACCTGATCGGCGACGACTTCAAGGCCCAGCACCCGGACTACCTGCGGCTGCTGCGCGAGGACCCCCGCGCTGCCGGAGCGGCGATCCGGGTGGACTACCGGGCCTGGTTCACCCAGGCCGAGCAGTACGTGCGCGACCGGCGTGGTGACGTCCTGATCGAGGGCGCGCCCGGCAGCGTCGAGGAGCTGTTCGACAGCGCACTGCCGTATGCGGCCAGCGGCTACCCGGTCGAGCTCGTGGTCCTGGCCGTCCGCGAGGCCGACAGCCGTCAGGCCACCGCGCTGCGCTACGCCCGGTCCCTGCAGATCGGCCTCACCCCCAGGTTCACCACGCGCTCGGGGCATCAGACCTGTTTCCACGCGCTCACCGAGGTCGTCACCGCCGCCGAGCGCCATCCGGCGATCACCGCGATCACGGTGATCCGGCGGGACGGCCGGGCCCTGCTGCGTCACGAGGCCGGCGGCGCCGGGAGCGCCTCGTGGGCCCTGGCGGCGGAACGGGCACGCCCGTACACCGAGCAGGAGGCCGCCGCGTTCCTCCGCCTCCACCACGGTCTGTGGCGAGCGCTCCCCCGGCACCGCGACGAACTGGAGGAGATGCTCGCGCTCGCCCGCCCGCTGATGCCGCCCGGGATGCAGCCGGCCCGGATCGACCGGCAGCACCCCTGTCTGTGGTCTTTGCCCGTCACGCTCCAAGGAACGGCCTACGAGGCGTCCAATTCCTTCAGCCGGGCCGCGTAGACCTCCTTGATCCGGGCCGTTTCCTCCACATCGGCGGTCGCAAGCTGCTGCTGGTCGGCGAGCGCGGCCTGACGGCCGGCCCGCAGTTCTTCAACCCGCTCCTCATCGGGCACCGGGGAACGCCGCTCGGTGAGGAGCTGGTCGTTGTACCAGCTCACCACCGCCCGTACGGCGTCCGCAGCCTGTGCCTCGACGCCGCCTTCCAGGCCGGAGAAATCAGAGCTGGGAGTGTCGGACATGACCCACCACCTTCGTGTTGATCTTGATTCGAAACGGCCATTGTCTCCCTGGCCGGAACCAGTGGCCCAGCGCCGCGACGCGCCACGAGCAGGGGCGAAGCTCCTTCGCACCCCGGCGCCTGCGGGAGATGCTTCTCCAAGGGGCCGGGCGCGGGCATAGGTTGGCCCCAGGTGATCATCGTTTCGGGGGGTGGGACGTGGCAGGTCGGGATCTGCGGGCACTGTTCAGCACGAACGACCGGGGCCTGACGGCCGTGGAGGCATTCACGAACCGGCAGCTGCAGTGGGAGCTGGTCGCGGCCGCGCTGGTCGAGCACCTGCGTCAGATCACCGAGCCGGGATTCGATGTCGAGGACCTGGAGCGCCCGCGGCACAACGTGATGGTGTTCCACGGGGTCGGCGGGATCGGCAAGACGACCTTGTCCCCCAAGCTGGAGGCCGCGCTCGCCGGCGCGGACCAGCGGCCTGCCCAGTGGGGCGAGCCCGCATGGTCTAGGGAGCGGATCGTGCCCGTACGCATCGACCTCGCCCGCTCCGCCGGCACCTCGTTCGAGGACGTCGTCCTCACGATCCGTGCCGCGCTCGCCGAACTGGGTCGCCCGCTGCCCGCCTTCGACATCGCCCTGCGCCGCTACTGGGAGAGCCAGCACCCCGGCGAAAGCCTGGAGGAGTACCTGCGGCGCGGCGGCCTGGGCGCCCGGTTCGGCAAGGCCATGCCGCAGCAGATGCAGTCCGCTCTCGCGGACGCCGCCCAGGCCCTGCTCCTGCCGGGCACCGTCGGCACGGCGGTCGGTGCGGTGGTCGGCTCCCTCACGAAGGCGTTGCGGGAGCGGCGGCAGACCGTACGGGCGCTCGCCGGGTGCGCGCGGCTGGCGGACCTGCTGGAGGCAGAGCCGGATGTGGAGGCGCTGTCCTTCTACCCGCACCTGCTGGCCTGGGAGCTCGCCCAGCTCCCTGCGGACACGCGCGTCATGCCGGTGATCCTGCTGGACACCTTCGAGGACGTCGGCGACCGCACCCACCGCGACCTGGAGCGCCTCATCCAGCGGGTGGTGTGGCTGCTGCCGAACTGCTTCTTCGTCGTCACCGGCCGCTCCCGCCTGCAATGGGCCGATGCCGCCCTCCAAGGCCAGCTCGACTACACCGGCCCGGCCGCCTGGCCGGGCCTGGCGCTCCCCGCTGCCGTCCCGGCCGCTCGCGCCGCCCGGTCGCCCCACGGTCACGGTCGGCAGGTCCTGGTCGGCGACTTCTCCCCCGAGGACTGTGACGACCACCTCGCCCGCCGGCTCACCCGCGACGGCGAACCGCTCATCAGCGAAGAGATCCGGCAGGTCATCACCGACCGCTCCCACGGCCTGCCGCTCTACCTGGATCTGTCGGTGATGCGCTTCCTCGAGATCCGCCGCACTGGCCGCACACCGCAGCCGGCCGACTTCGACCACGACTTCCCCGCGTTGATCACCCGCGCCCTGTCCGATCTCACCGCTGGCGAACGCCATGTCCTGCGCTCCGTGGCCCTGCTGGACTCCTTCGACCTGCACCTGGCCACCGCGGCCGCCGGACTGCCGAACCAGGCGCCGGCCCTGCGGTTGATCGAGCGGCCCTTCGTCCGCGAGAACGTCTTCGGACTGTGGCCGTACCACCTGCACGGGCTGATCCGCTCCACCGTCCGCGGCGCCGACGACCAGGCCGACGACCGCTGGTCGGCGCGCGACTGGGAGCAGGCAGCCCAGCGTGCACTGGCCGCCCTCGGCGAACAGTTCAGTGCGCGCTCCGGCCGGGACCGGATGTTGCTGGTCGGCTGCCTGCGTCAGGGCCTCGCTCTGGCCCGCGATTGCGGTCTCGATCTGGGCTGGCTGGCCGACGCCGCCTGGGCGTACGTCGGCGACTCGGTGTGGGAACCGATCGCCCCACCCTCCCGGGCCGGCGCCGACGGCGGTATGACGACGCCGGCCGATGCCCTCGTCGAACTCCTGGCCGCACTCGCCCGCCGCCAGCACGAGCACCGCTCCGTCACCGCCTCCCGGCTCACCTCCGTCATCACCAGCGGGCTGCTGCCCGCCGACCTGCACGAGATGGCCGTGTACTACCTCGCCAAGGCCCACCGCGACCTCGGCAACTCGCCTGCCTCCCGGCAAGGGATGCAGCTCGTCGCCGACGGCGGCGGCCGCCTGGCCCCCGCCGCTCGCCGCGGCCTGGTCCATCTGGCCCGCCTCGCCGGCGACTTCCACACCGCCTACGACGTCGCGCAGACCCTCGGCGGGGAAGGCCGCCAGCACCGTGTCGAAGGCGACATCCTCTGGCCCCACGGCGACATGGACCGCGCGGCCGCCGCCTACGCCACCGCCCGTGACCACGCCGAGCAGCACGGTGTCGCCGGTGAGCGCGCCACCAGCCAGGCCCAGCGCGCTCTCGTTCTCGCCTTCACCGACCCCGACACCGCGGACGATGAACTGCACCTCGCCGAGCAGCTCCTCACCGGCCTCGACCTGAGTGCCACCAGCTTCACGGTGAGGATCGCCGCGCTCGCCCGCGACGCGGGCACTCTGCGCAGCCTCCAAGCCGCTCGCACCCTGCGCGCGAAGATCCGCGACACGGGTATCACCGCGGCCGAAGCGGTCCTTGAACTCGCCCTCGCCTTCCATCACGCCGTCCAGGGCGAGGAGGACAAGGTCCGCACCGCCATCGACCGGCTGCGCGAACTCGCCAGGACCGGCGACTACGCGTACTACGCCGACATCGCCCACTTCATGGCCGGACTTGTCCTGCCCGACGGCTCCTGCGCCCGCTGGCTCGACGGCCATGAGACTGTCCGTGCCCGCTGGCAGCAGCTTGTCCAGACCCGCCGAGCCCAGATCCGCGAAGCCGGGTAGGGGCTTTGCACGCCTGACCACGCACCGGACGGACCACAAGCTGGTTCGAAAGACCCAAGGTGGTGGGGGCGGCCGTGATGACCGGGGCCCCGAGGCAGGCGATACTGGGTGCCATGGCCGCTTCCCTGACGTTCCCGGTGCCGAACGCGTTCGAGGTGCTGTGCGCGCAGTACGCCAAGCGCCTTCCCACCCGGATGGAGGACCTGGCCGGCCCCGCTCACGGCACCGTGGATCTGCCGCTGCATGTGGTCTGGTCGGGCCGCCGCTCCTACACCCTGGACCAGCCGCGCTCCCGGATGAGCCTGTACCGCACCGTACTGGCCGAGGGCCAGCACCAGGACCTCATCGACTGCCTGCACCGAGACCTGCTGATCGCCCAGTGGCCCGTGCTGCGCACCCTGATCAGCCGCCCGGCCCGCCACGCGTGGGAAACCGCGTTCCCCGAGCTGGCCACCGCCACGGCCACGGCGGCCGCGTCAACCTGAGCACCCTGCACCGCCGGCTCCTGGCCGACGTCCTGGCCATCGGCACGCCCTACCCCCTGGTCATCACCGGCGGCTATGCCGTCCAGGCCCACGGTCTGGTCGACCGCCTCAGCCAGGACCTGGATGTGGCCACCGAAAACGCCGCACCCATGGACGAGATCGCCGACGCCGTCAGCGACGGCCTGCTCCAGCGTGGCTGGCGGGTCCGGCATGTCGAGACCAGCCCGCTCTCCGGCCGGCTCATCGCCGCCGACCCCGCCACGGGCGAGGAGTGCGAGATCGACATCCTCAAGGAAGCCTTCTGGTCCCCGCCCACCGTGACCGAGCACGGGCCGGTCCTGGCGCTCGATGACGTGATCGGCACCAAAGTCCGTGCACTGGCCGACCGCGGCGCGGTCCGCGACCTCATCGACGTCCACGCCGCCTCGCGCCACCGCACCACCGCCGACCTGGAGATGCTCGGCCGCCGCCACGCCCGCTTCGAATTCAGCCTGCACGACCTGCGCGACCGCCTCACCGGCGCCGAGTGGTGGGACGACGACGACTTCACCGCGTACGGCCTGGACCCTGGCCAGGTGGCCGCTCTGCGCGCGTGGGCTCTGTCCTGGTCAGGGGACCTCGCGACCCGGCTCCACGCCGAGGAAGACCCCGGCGGCATCTGAACGCAGGCCGCACGTCTGGCAAGGCAAGAGGCCCGTACGCGCTGTGCGCTTACGGGCCTCTCGATCGAGCGCCGGGCAGGCCTTGCACCTGCATTTCCCCGCAGGAAGCGGGGCGTCTTTCCTTGGACCACCAACGCAGCGCCAGTCCCCCTGTGTTGGGGCGGCCAGTTCAAGATCTACTGTATCCCACGGCGGGCTGGGGTACGGCCACTGAGTGGTGGTTGGGTGTGCGTCCGGAAGGGGCGGGAGTCAGCGCCAGGGCGGCCCGCATACGGAAGCGTTTGAGGTAGTAGGCCATGGCGCTGCCTCGTGCGCTCGGGTTGCCGGCGGCGGTTGCCTTCTCCCAGCAGACAGCGACCGCTTCCTTGAAGAACACCTGCGCCGAAGCGCCTTCGTGCTCGTCAGCGGTGACTTGTACCAGCAGCCGCTCGGGGTCGTGCCCGCGTCCTGGGGCGGGAAGGTGGTCGGTGCCGGGGAAGCTCTCCGAGGACGATCGGCGATCGTGGCCCGTACTCCGTTGCACCTGGATGAACTCGTCGAGCACTGGACGCTGCTGAAGGACGAGCAGGCACTCGTGTCCGGCAAGCGCGAAGCTACGCGACTGGGCTTCGCCGTGCTGCCGAAGTTCTATACGCAATACGGCCGGTTTCCCCGGAACCGGACAGAGTTGCCCGGTGAGGCCGTGGAGTCGTCCGTCAGGTGCAGGTTCCCGCTTCGGAGCTGGAGTCCTACGACTGGACGGGCGCACGGTCGAGTACCACCGTGCGCAGATCCGGGAGCACCTCGGCTTCCGTGAGTGCAGCGTCGCGGACGCGGAGAAGCTGACGGCATATCTGGCCGAGCACGTCGCGCACAAGGAACGCAGGCCCGAGCAGGTCCGGGTGGAATTGTTGGCCCGCTGCCGCGAGGAGAGCATCGAGCCGCCCACGCCGGGCCATGTGATGGATCGTGGCGGCTGCCCTGCGGGCGGCCGAGGAGTCTCTGACGGCCCTGATCTCCTCCCGGCTGACCGTGGAGAAGATCGAGCGGATCGCGGCTTTGGTGGCCGACGCCGACCAGGACGACGCCGGACCCGCAGGTGGCGGTACGGAGGTCGAGGACGCGCCACCGGTACTGGCAAAGGTCAAGGAAGCGCCGGGCAACGTGAGCCTGGAGACGATGCTCACCGAGATCGACAAGCTCCTGGCGGTGCAGGCGATCGGCCTGCACCAGATCTGTTCATCGATGTCGCGCCGAAGATTGTAGCCGCCTGGCGGGCGCGGGCCACGGCGCCGACAATGCCACCGACGACCACTGGACCGACACCGACTGGCAGCAGGCCGCTGCCCGCACCCTGGCTGCCCTGGGCAGCCAGTGGAACGCGATCCGTGTCGGACCGGATGCTGCTGGTTGGCTGTCTGCGCCAGGGCGCCCTGGCCCGGGACTTCCGTCTCGACCTGGACTGGCTCGCCGACGCCGCCTGGGCCTACGTCAGCGACTTGTCTGGGAGCTCCTCGCCCCGCCCGCTCGGACTGGCACCGAGGGCGGCATGAGCACGGCCGACCGGCGGATGGGGCGACGTCACGCAGGGACGCTGAGCGGCGGGTGCTCGAGCACGCGGGGCTTGTACTCGACCAGCTGGATGCGGCCATCGAAGGTGCGGTGCTCGGTCATCTCGAGAGCAACGTCCGGATAGCCGTCGTAGATGTGTTCTTCGCCCGTGGCCCCGGTGATCACCGGGAACATCACGACCCGGAAGCGGTCGACGAGTCCGGCTCGTAGCAGGGACCGGCACAGGCTGAGGCTGCCGATCGTGCTGAGGAGCCCCGAACCACTCGACTTCATGGCGCGGACCGTCTCAACGGCGTCGTCGCGGATGAGCGTGGAGTTGGCCCACGTCAGCGGTTCCTTGAGTGAGGAGGAGAACACCACCTTGGACGCTTGTGTGAGCTCGTCGACGGACGCCTCTTCTTCGGGCCTGAACTCGTCTTGGCCATTCGGGACCTTGCCCGCGGCGAAGCCCGACATCAGGCGGTAGGTGTTCGCTCCCATCAGGTAGGTGGCCTGGGGCTGCTCGCCGAGCCACGCGAGGTACTCCGGGCCCTCGAGGCCCCAGAACCCGGGCCATCCCTCTCCCGATGCGTGACCGTCGAGGGAGGTGATGAAGTCGACGAGAAGCTCCGACATGGCGGTGTCCTTTCCTGGGGTGTCACGAGCTTGGACCGGCCGAGAGCCACAAACTCATCGGCCGCGCTGTGGAGAAAACCGATGACGCTGCAGCCGATCAGATCGGCGAAACGCCACCCGCGCACGGCCCGGGCCAACCGTCACGCTCAGCCGGGGCAGGTGCAACGCTCAAGGGCCAACTCAAACCCCGACCACAACGTGCAGCCACAGCCGTGACGACTGGCCCAAAAATTCGAACACATGCTCTACTGGCGGCATGGTGCACAACAACTACTCCCCCGACCTCGTACAGACCCAACGCGACTGGACACGCACCTACCAAGCCCTCGCCCAGGCCCGCGCCGACCACAACACCCTCCTGCGACGGCGGCTCATCGGCCTCTCCCGCCGCCTCGTCCAGGACGTACCGCGCGCCGAGCAGGCCGACCTGCGCCGACGCGCCCAGGAGCCGTCATGACCCGCCGTTCCTGGACCATCACCGACCGGCAGAGGTCGGTCCTTGCCTGCATCCGTGACCGCATTCTGGAGAGCGGCAAGGCGCCCACCGTGCGGGAGATCGGCGCCGCGGTGGGCCTGTCCAGTCCCTCCTCCGTCCACTACCAGCTGCGCCGCCTGGAGCAGGCCGGCGCCCTCGTGCGCACGGACAGCAGCAGCTGGAGGACCTACCGGCTCGCACGATGACCGACATCCGCCGTATCGACGTCCTCCGCTTCCTGGAACGGGTCCAGGAACGGGATCTGGCGCGCACCCGCAGGTGGATCGCAGATGAGGAACAGCGAGAAGCGGAACGGCTCCGGAGTCGGCAGGCACGGCCTCCGGCCCCGGACTGGCTGATCGAGCTGGGCATCGGCCAGGGAAAACCCCCGGTGTGCGTGCACGTCGGCGGATGCCACATGGCCGGCAAACGCACCCGCGGCGCCGACCTGGCCCAAGCGCGCCAGGCCCTCAACGAGGGCATCGCCGCCTGCATCCACTGCCGGCCCGACACCGAACTCGGCGTACTGGACTGAGGAAGCCACCCATCAGCGGGTCAAGGTACGGCGGCACAGGACGGCTGAGGGGGCGGGGCCGGGCATGCGAGCGGCGGCGCACCTTCCTAGGCTGGTCACCTCGGGGCCGTCCATGGAGGTACCGCCATGCCTGCCCGCCCCGTCTGGTCCGGCGCCATCAGCTTCGGTCTCGTGACCATCCCGATCAAGGTGCTCCCCGCCACCGAGAACCACAGCCTGCGCTTCCACCAGTACCACCTGGAGGACATGGGCCGCGTCCGCACGCGGAAAGTCTGCGAGCTGGAGGACCGCGAGGTCCCGACCGCGGAGATCGGCAAAGGCTATGAGGTCAACAAGGACACGATCATCTCCATCGCCGACCAGGAGCTGGACGACATGCCGCTCCCCACCGCGAAGGCGATCGAAATCGTGGCGTTCGTCCCGTACGAATCGATCGACCCGGTGCGCATCAGCGAGGGCTACTACCTCCAGGGCGATGGGCAGGTCGCCGCCAAGCCCTACGTGCTGCTCAGGAAGGCCCTCGAACGCAGCAACAAGGCGGCCATCGCGAAATTCGCGTGGCACGGCCGCGAACGGCTCGGCATGCTGCGGGTGAAAGACGACGCGATCGTGCTGCACGCCATGAAGTGGGACGACGAAGTCCGCTCACCCGACACGATCGCCCCTCCGCCCCTGGATCTGACCGACGACGAGATCGAGCAGGCTGTCCTGCTCGTTGACTCCATGGCTGTCGACGACATCACCGGCCAGGAGTGGGCCACCGACCGCTACACCGCGGCCCTGGAAGAGGTCATCCACGCCAAGGCCGACGGCAAGAAGCCCCCGCAGGCGGCCGAGGAGGAGCCGGCCGGGACGGTCGTCGACCTCATGGCCGCCCTCGAGCAGTCCGTGCAGAAGGCTCAGGAGAGCCGCGGCGAGGGCGAGCACGCGACGGTGCACGAGATGAAACCGAAGAGGACCGAGAAGAAGGCAGCTGCCAAGAAGACGACCACGAAGAAGGCTC
This sequence comes from Streptomyces sp. G44, assembly GCF_016905445.1. Classification (GTDB taxonomy): domain Bacteria; phylum Actinomycetota; class Actinomycetes; order Streptomycetales; family Streptomycetaceae; genus Streptomyces. Next base: position 114,199 of record NZ_JAFEXF010000005.1, on the reverse strand, counting down.
CAGCGAGGAAGCCGATGGCCAAGAAGCGCGGCGCCTAGTGAGTGGAATAGAGCGGGCTGATAAAGACGCGCCTTTGCGAGAGCCGATCTTGTTCCTCAGAAGGGGCGCTGGCCATCAACGATCGCCAAAGTCCATCGAGCGTCGTCACCCGCCTGGACAGCCAACTTCTGCTTCGACGGGTCGATGTAAACCCGTCCGATAGTGACCGGGCTTTTACAATCGATGCGACTCGGATTATCTTTCGGCCGCTCACGCTTAATAATCTGCATCGTGCTGACGCCAGAACATTTGACGTGTACTGTGTACACATTTTTGGCGGGTGTGAAGTCGGGCAGGTCTTCACTCCCTGCGCCGTTGCGCACCGGAACGAGGTACTTGGGGTGAGCGGGGAGTCGCAGACTCTTCTCCACCTTGTCGCCGCTGCTGGGCGCAGGCGACGCGTCCCCCGTACGGCTCGGATGAGGAACGCTGCTGGTGGGGCGAGAGGCTCCCTCATCACTGGCCGAGCAGGCAGCGATGAGCACCAGAGGGAGCAGGGCAAGGGATGCGGCCAGTTTTCGGGCCATGGGGGGCTCCTGGGGGTGGGTAGCGCGCGCCGCCCGTCCGGCGCAGTTGCAGCCGGACGGGCGTGGACGGAATTTAGTGAACGGTCCATCCCTCGCGGTACGGGGCCCAGAAGGTCACGTACTGCTTATGGCCAACGGAGCAGTTGGTGTAGCGCGTCCCGCTGTAGCCGTACACCTTTTCCTTCTTGATGCCGTACTCACCCCTGACCGTCGAGTGCGGCTTCACCTTCCCCCCGATCTCGACCCCCAGCTCTGAGGTCCAGCTTTTCGTGGCCGAGGTCTGAACATCGGCCTTGACCTTGCCCAGCCACAGGACCTTGAGCTCGGAGCTCAGGGTGAGGGAGGCACCGAGGGTCGTCGTACCAGACCGCTTGGACGTGAACTTGTAGTCCATGGAACGCCCCGTGTCATTCGTCGCGTACGTCGAGTACTTGACGGACATGGTGTTCTTGAGGTTCTTCGTGATGCGCACGAAGCGGCCGGTCGGGCAGTCCTCGCTCGTCGGCCCGATGGGGTCACCCAGATCAGGCCCGTCAGTCTCACCGGGGATCGGCATGTCCTCGTCCAGCGCGCCGCCGGCATCCACCCCTGGCGCCACTTCCGCACCCGAGGACGGCGCCTCTGTCACTGTCCCGGGCTCCACAGCCGCACCATCGGCGACTACGGGAGCGGCTATCCGGCTGTCATCCGCGAACGCCGTCGCGGGACTGCCCATGATCAGCAGGCCGGTGGTGACTGCGACAACTCTGGTTGCGCGGTTCCTCATAAGGTCCCCCCTGACAGAAAGAAGCGGCCCCTTACCGGGGCCGCGGTCGCCATGATCACAACATAAGTGCAGGTAAGAGCGCTAGACACTTGAGGAAACCGTGAGGTTCCCCCGGACACTGGATCCACACGTGGTGCACACTGACCGCCGTGCTCAGCACGGCGCCGGTGCCGCCCAGGGGGATGTCCGCCAAGTGCCACGCCGGACGCCCCCCCCGGGACGCCGAGGGCAGAGACGCGATGGTCAGCCGGCGGGCTCGTACTCCACCGTCTCCTGCCCGCACCCGGCAGCCAGCTCCCGCAGCGCCTGCCGCTCGGCCCTGTCGACGGCCAGGCCCCAGCGGAGCTTGGTCGCCACCCAGTGCGTCGTATAGGTGCAGCGGGCATCGGCGAGCGGCGGCTGCCACTCGGCCGGGTCCTGGTCAGCCTTCGAACGGTTGCTGCGCGCGGTGACGGCCACCAGGGACCGTTCGTCGCCGAGGTCGTTGGCGTAGGCCTTGCGGCGTTCGGCGCTCCAGGTGCTGGCGCCGGAGTCCCAGGCTTCGGCGAGGGGCACCATGTGGTCGACGTCCAGGCCGCGAGGCTGGGTGAGGGTCTCACCGTCGTAGTAGGAGTGCCATTGGCCTGCGGTGACCTTGCAGCCCGCTGCGATGGTCGGGGCGGTGCGGGACTCGGAGATGAGGACCTCCTCGCGGGTGTTGCACCCATCGCGGTCCTCGTCGGTCCAGTGCTGGAAGCGGGAGCGCTGGTATCCCTCCCGTGACTCCGCGGCCGTCGGGAGAGCGGCGACCGCCTGCTTCAGCGTCATGGGAAGCGCGACCAGGTCGGCGTCGGCGGCCGAAGCCGGGGAGGCTGTGGTGAGGGGCAGGGCGAGGAAGGCTGCGGCCAGGGCCGCGCGCATACAAGTGGTGATCACAACCTGGTCATACCGGCGCCCGCCGACCGCCGGGGACGGTTCGAGTGGAGCGTCACCCGCGCGAGCGCAAAGGTCGTACCGGCGGCCCGTGCCAGGCAATGCCGGACACGACCAGTACAACGGACAGGAAAGATGGCGGCCCGGCCTAAGATCCGGGTCCGTGGCAGATATCTCCGATGAACTGATCAAGCTGGAACGTTCCGCCGAGGAAGCACGAGCGAAGCTCGCGGGTCTGACCGGCGAGGAGTATCAGGCGCAGTGGCGCAGCTGGTACGAGGCAGCAGCCGCCTTCCAGGCCGCCGTCACCACGCACGCCAAAGCCACCGGCCAGCCCCGCCACGAGGTCGAGCAGGCCGCGAAGAAGACGGTGCGGCACGCCGACGAGGACCCAGCGGAGTAGGCGCCCCATCTGGGTGACCGCCCAGGCGTGGGCCCGCGAGCACGAGTGGGAGCAGCTCCGCGCACGGCAGGCGCTCGTGCAGCTGCCGGTCGGCGGCCGCGCGGCGCTCGTCCTCGGAGGCCTCGGGCATCGCGGTGTCCACGGCGGCCGCGACCGCGTGGCGCTGGGCGCGGCCACCAGCACGGCCGAGACGTCGTCGGCCGGCTGCGCGGCTGCGGCTTTGGCGCGGTGGGCGTTGGCGGCGGTCGGCCTGCCGGTCCTCGCAGCGCGGGCAGTCCTGGCCGGAGTCGAGCAGTATCCGGTCGTCGCACCGGGCATCGCCGCACTGCTGACGCTGGGGCAGGCCCCGGGCCAGCAGCCAGCCCACCGGGTCGGTGATCGGGCCACCGGTGCGCAGCTGCTCGTCCAGGCGCCGGACGAGCCGGTCGGCGAGCACCTGCGGGGCGTCCGTACGGCCTGCGAAGCCCTGCACGCGGGTCAGCTCGCTGCGGGCGGCGGCCTCCATGGACGTGTTTCCCGCCGTCGCGGCGCTGGTCACTAGCGCCGGGTCTGCCAGTCGGCGGCGATGCGCCGGGCCTCGGCCTGTATCCACGCAGCCGTTTCCGCGTCCACCGCACCGGTCGTTTCGGTGTTGTTGTGGGTCTGCCGCCCGGCGCCGTGCCGGCTGTTGGTGCAGCCGACCAGCACAGCAGCTGCGGCTGTAACTGATCGTTTCAGAATGAGATCCGTTGCGGGACTTGGTAGTTGGCTGTTGTGTCGGCAGGATCTGTCGTGTGTCTGCTGATCTTGTCCCTGATGACCTGTGGGAACGTGTGGCCCCGCTGTTACCTGCTCCTCCGCCTCGGCGGCGTCGGTATCCCGGGCGTTTGCCGACGGATGACCGTGCTGCGCTGAGGGGCATCATCTACGTGCTCTGCAAGGGCGTGAGCTGGCGGGATGTTCCGGCTGAACAGGTCGGCTGCAGTGGTGTGACGGCCTGGCGGCGGCTGCGGGACTGGACCGAGGCCGGAGTCTGGCCGCAACTGCACGAAGTGCTGCTGACCGAGCTACAGTCCGCCGGCCTGCTGGACATGGACGACGCCGCGATCGACGGCTCACATGTCAGGGCCCTCAAAGGGGGGCTCACACCGGACCTTCGCCGGTCGACCGGGCCCGGCCCGGCAGCAAGCACCACCTGATCGTCGACCGGCACGGAACCCCGCTGGCTGTGTCACTGACCAGCGGAAACCGTCACGACGTCACGCAGCTGATGCCCTTGCTGGACGCGATACCCCGCATTCGCGGGGTCCGCGGGCGGCCACGTCACCGACCGGGCCGACTGTTCGCCGACCGCGGCTACGACTACGACAAGTACCGCCGTCTCATCCGGGCCCGCGGCATCACACCGAAGATCGCCCGCAAGGGCACAGCTCACGGTTCCGGCCTGGGCAAGACCCGGTGGGTCGTCGAGCGGTCCTTCGCCTGGCTCCACCAGTTCAAGCGGCTACGGACCCGCTACGAGATACGCGCCGACCTCCACCTGGCACTACTCCAACTCGCCTGCAGCATCATGTGCTTGAGATGTCTCAGAACCTCATTCTGAAACGATCAGTAACAGCCGCGACGAGGACGATCGCCTCGTAGCGGACGGCGAGCTTGTCATACCGTGTGGCAACCGCACGGTTCCTCTTGAGACGACTGATCCCGCACTCGACCGCATAACGATCCCGGTAGTCGGCCCGGTCGAAACGTGGCGGCCGGCCACCACGCGACCCGAGCTTCCTGCGGTGACACACCTGATCGGTCTTGAGAGGAATGGTGCAGCGAATCCCGCGGCGGCGCAGGTAAGCGCGGTTCTTGCGGGAGGCGTACGCCTTGTCGGCACGGACCCGGTCGGGGCGTACGCGAGGGCGGCCCGACCCGATGCGGGGCACACGAACGCCTGCCAGCACGGGTTCGAACTGCGGGGAGTCTCCTCGCTGTCCTGCGGTGATCACGATCGACATGGGCTTCTGCCCTTGCTCGACGGCCAGGTGCAGTTTGGTGGTGAAGCCGCCGCGCGACCGTCCCAGCCCGTGATCACGAGGCTCGGTGAAGATGCCACCCGGTGGTTCCTTCTGCAGGTCGCCCTGTTTGCGGGCCCCGGCCGCATGCTGATGGGCGCGGCAGACTGTGGAGTCGACGCTCAGATCCCACGTGATCGCTCCCCTCGCGTCGGCCAGGGCCTGAAGCCGACTCACGTCCGGTGCCAGGTGCCGTTCCGCTGCCATCGGCGAAACAGGTCGTAGACCCGGCCCCAAGGCCCGTACTCGACAGGTACATCCCGCCACGGGACACCAGTACGGACCCGGAAGCGTATGCCGTCAATCAACTGCCGTCGCGACCAGATGGGCGGCCGCCCCGCCTTGACGCCTCTAGGCAACAGCGGCTCCAGCACTGCCCACTGCGCGTCTGTGAGATCTCCCCGCCCCATCACCCCAACTACGCCCCGAGATCATTCACTGCTCAAGATCCACTTTCGACACACGGCCTAGTCTTCTGAGTCAGGAATTCTGTTCAGATGTATAGCCTTGCTCCATGGCACGGACCGGGCGGCCGAAGGCCGAGTTGATGCTGTCGGACGAGGAACGGGCCGCACTCGAGGGCTGGGTGCGGCAACGCTCCACGCCCCAGGCATGGGCATTGCGGTGCCGGATCATCTTGGCCTGCGCCGAGGGTGCGTCCAACAAAGACGTGGCTGCTGAACTCGGCTCCACACCTCATGCGGTGGGCCGCTGGCGGGCCCGGTTCGTGCAGTACCGGATCGCCGGTCTCGGAGACATGCCAGGTCCTGGCGGCCCCAGGACAGTGACGGACGAACAGGTCGCCGCGGTGATCGCCAGGACACTGGAATCCACTCCGAAGAACGCGACGCACTGGTCGACGCGGTCCATGGCCAAAGAGATGGGCCTCTCGCAGTCGTCCGTGTCACGGATCTGGCGGGCCTTCGGCCTGCAGCCGCACCGATCGGAGACCTTCAAGCTGTCGACCGACCCCTACTTCGTCGACAAGGTCCACGATGTCGTCGGCCTCTACCTGGACCCGCCCGAGCGGGCCTTGGTGTTCTGTGTCGACGAGAAGTCGCAGATCCAGGCCCTGGACCGGTCCCAGCCCGTATTGCCGATGATGCCCGGGGTTCCCGAGCGGGCGACGCATGACTACGTCCGGGCCGGCACCACCACCCTGTTCGCGGCTCTTGAGGTCGCCTCCGGCAAGGTGATCGGCTCCTTGCACCGCCGGCATCGGGCCGAGGAGCTCAAGAAGTTCTTGACCAAGCTCGACAAAGAGGTGCCTGCCGGCCTGGATGTCCACCTCGTCTGTGACAACTACGCCACCCACAAGACCCCCGCCATCAAGAAGTGGCTGCTGGCCCATCCCCGCTTCCACCTGCACTTCACACCGACCGGCTCGTCCTGGCTGAACCTCGTCGAGCGATGGTTCGCCGAACTGATCAACAAACAGATACAGCGAGGCGTCCACAGGTCCGTCCAGGCCCTGGAGAAGGACATCCGCAACTGGATCGCCGCATGGAACACCGACCCGAAGCCCTACATCTGGACGAAGACGGCGGACGAGATCCTCGAACGTCTCGCCAGTTATCTGAACAGAATTCCTGACTCAGAAGACTAGGGCTACCACGGTTGCGAGCTAGCCTCGGCGGCCAGCACAAGCCAGCCGTCGACCGCGTGGGACAGAGGGAATCTGCATCTGGGTCAGGCGGCTTTGGCGGCACGAACGTCGGTGGGAATCATGAGCATCTGTCGCGAGACCGCCACGCGGCCAGGCCTAAGGCGTCGAGACCTTGCGAAACAACCGACCGGGCTTCGTGGTTGTCGGCGCCGAGGTCGAGCGTTGCCCTCTGCTCATCCCGCCAGCCATGCCGCCCTGTAGTACCCAGCAGCAGCTTCCAACTGTCGAGTTCCGTGCTCTGCTGCTCGCAGTGCACGCTGAAGTTCACGAGTTGAACTCCGGGCCCACGTGCCACGACCTGGGGCGGTAGGTCACCTGCTGGGTCAGGCAGTTCGTGGAGTGTGTCGTAGCCCCTGCCTTGGAGCTCGAGCGCGACGGCGTGTACAAGCATGGCGATGTCGTCCTTGAGCAGCCCAGGTCGCGTAGCGGCCCACGGGGGATCGAGGGGAGGGAACTCCATACCCTCAACCCTTCCCGGTCTCTGGCACTGGTTGTTCTGCGCTGCGGGTAGGCTCCGGCAAAGGGTCGGGGGTGAAGAGGACCACGATGAGCCGTGCGTGGAGAGCGCTGCTCGGATGCGCGGAGACCATCAGCGCCTTACCTCTGCCCTGGTCCGGGTGGAACAAAGGGCGCATGTCGCCGTCGGGGTGTGCGTAGGTGCGAACCCCTGCCTCATGGATGCGGCGCGTGAGCGGATCTTGACGTACTCGCTCCATGAGCTGCGCCAGCTTGGCGTTGTTCGGGTTCTGGGTGGCGACCCCGTGTAATTGGGCGAGTATGGGTGGCGCCCAGCTCGACTCCCAGTCCAGGAGAACCTTCTGCCGAGCTAACTCGGAAAAAAGCATCCACTCCATCATGTTCTCCGGCGGAGTGGCATAGCCGAGCGAGTTGAACAAGCGAGCAAACGGACGGTTCCAGACGACGAGACTCCACTCCGCATTGGTGAGGTAGGCGATGTCCGACTGACCGTCCACGACGCGCTGCCAATGCTGCTGCGACGGGATCACCACTCCGGTCTCAGGCTTTCGAGGATGCGGCGGCAGTGAACCGAGGGCGAGCAGATGAAGTTGCCGGTACTCCTCCTCGTCCAGGTCGAAGAGCTCGGCAACCTCCAGAATGTGCGGTGTTTTGAACTCGCGGGTCTGCTTCTCCAGCGCCTGGTAGGTGTTGCGCCCCCAGCCCAGGAGGGTGTTGACCTGCTCTTGGGTCACGCCTTTGACGCGAGGCCCGGGGCGGGAGCTTGGACGCTCCTTCAGGCCCAGGTCGCTAGGCCTCGTCGCTTCGCGCAGCGACCGGAGGTACTGCTGCAAGTGCCCGGCGCCATCTCCTGCCATCTGGGTTCCCCTTTCCCGCGCCCCGTGGTCGGCGGAGGCTTTCGCGCGTGCGCCGATGTTCGCACACGCGTCTGGCTGTCACACCAGCATCCTAAACAGCGGGGATGTACTGGCGGCAACGGAAGCTCTACGGTCGGTTACTGCATCAGGCCTTGATGACAAATCGACTTAAAGTCGACTGAAGGCAGGTCGGGTGAAACCGGAGGGATTCCATCCATTTCTGCTACCGACGTGCTGCTTACCCTTCAATCCGGCAGGCACTCGCCTGATATGGGCCAACCCCCAGCAGGAGCCCTGATCGCGGGGCAACAGGCTGGTCGAAAAGTGACCGAAGACGCACCAGGATTGTGCCGCCACCAATGTCGCGAGTGCCGATGCCGCTGTCGTCGCTTCCAGGCCGCAAGCCTTCAATGTCCTGCACACCGTCGGGTATGCGGGACGGATGGGTGAGGACAAAGTCTGGTTTCCACCCGCCCTCGCCCGTCAGCGGCAGCTTGGCCCATGCATCCGCCACCGCGGCCTCCTCGGTGGAGGGTGAGGGGAACCTCTCAGCCCTCGTCTCCGGATCGCCGAAGCCGCCGGCATGGGACCAGTCGTCGGTAATGCGTACGGTGGGGCCCTCGCCCAGCGGTGACTCACTCACCAGGACAGCGGCCCCACCGTCAGCCATTCGCAGCTTCTGCCAAAGAGGCACCTCGCTGTCGGCCAGCAGGGAGTTGTTCGCCTCAGCGCCGACGACGAGGCACGGCCGGTCACTCCGTACAAGGACATTGGCCCACGCGAGGGCGTGAGCAGCCCCGGTTCCAGCCATCGCAGTCAAAGACACATGCGCGACCGTCGGTTGCAGTCCCAGCGCGGCGATCAGATGCCCGGCCAAAGACCCAGGAGCCTGACCTGGCACTGTGCCGGTCCGACCGGTGTCGTGGAAGGTGATGATTCCGCCTACCTCCCCAGGGGGAATCTTTGCCTCTTCCATCGCTCGGCTTGCCGCTTCTTCGCTCAGGGCTGCCACATCGGCGAAGGCTCGTTCTGTGCGCTCTTCGTCCGGCACGGGATCGACGAGCTCCTGCAGTGAGCGGACGAAGAGGCCGCTGTCGGCAGGAAAGGGCAAGACCTCTTCGTTCCCGTCGCGGCTGCCGTGTAGCTTGATGATCTCCTCACTGGTGATCGGGTGGGCACCGCTCGATATCCCTGGTCGGCTGATGTAGGCCACAGTCCTGCCCCTCTCGTGCTGGTATGCGGATCCGGACGTCATGCCGTGCTGTCGCGCAGGCTAACGTGTCCAGGGATATCGGAGATCGGCAACCGTCAGGCCGGAACCAGCTCACGGCGATCCCACGCGATGCGCGCCGCCTGTTCCGCCAGGGCTGCCGATCCGGGACGCTCCTGCTGGTCGAGGCACGCGTATTCCACTGCCGTCACAATCGCGATGCGCTCTACAGATCCGAGGTGGGCGCAGAACCCGGAGTCGATGATCTCTGCGGCGGCATCGTAGGCATTCCTACCGTTGTGATGGTGGGCGTGGATAAGAGACTCCAGGTCCGTCAAGTAGTCGCGGTACGCCGACACCTCGGCCACCGTCATCGGATGGCCGTGCCCAGGGATGACCACGCTAGGGCTCAACTCGAGTACGGCGTCGACCGCTGTGACGACCTGGCGGAGAGGGCCGTACCAGTGCGCCGGGTGGTCCCCGTTAAAGATCACATCACCGGCCACCACCAGGTCTCGCGACTGAATCCAGGCGATGACGTCGCCCGCCGTGTGCGCGGGGCCGACCTCGATCAACTGGACATCCATCTCCCCGACCGTGATGCCGTGGTTCCCCTGGAAGGTGTCGGTCGGGGCCACAAGGTCGATGCCCGCGTAGCTGTAGTGACCGAACTTCTCACGGGCATACCAACCCATCGGCGTAGCAGGGTCACTGGTCGTTATCAGCTGGTGCAACTCAGCCGGTGACGGCTCGTGGCAGAGGTGCTCGTAGGCCGTGAGGCTGGTGATGATCCGCGCACCGGGGAAGAAGGCGTTGCCGAAACAATGGTCACCGTTGGAGTGGGTGTTGATGATGGTGTCGATCTGCGTACCCAAGGGCATGGCCCTCGTGGCGGCGTCCTGCAGTGCTCGGGTCATAGCTTCGTCGTAGGGCGTGTCGATCAGGGCTGCTTCTTCCTGGCTGACCAGGAGCACGCAGTTGGCCTGCCCCCACCGACCCTTCTCGGCGTGGGTATCCCACAGATATACGCCGTCAGCGATGTACTGCAGATCCTGAGGGAGGGGCACGAGGTCGTTTGAACGCAACATGAGACGCATTCTCGTTAAGAAAAGCGTTTCTGACGAGTGTTCAAAGCCACAAGCCGTCAAAAACATCCTCCCTGCGCTCAGTCGGCACCCGGAGAACCGGTTGACTGCTCGTCACGCACTCACTGTGACCTGGGGATTTCCTCTCGATCATCCAGGTGGCAGCTGCGGCACCTTCGGGCGGGGAACATTTAGCAGAAGACTGTGCCTATTAAATGCAGGCTTGATTCCTGACATCCCGCTCGCGACGATGGGCGGCTCGCAAAGAATCCTTCTCCTGGATTTGCGCGACGCGGTAATCGGACAGCTCATGGGCGTCCGTGTCGGCGGCAGCTAAGGGATGTCCCGTAAATGATCTTTAGGGCGTCCGGACATGCTTGGTCGCCGTATGGCCCGCAGTCCTCTTCGGCGAGGGCGAGGTTGTGCAGCCGGGAGATGCCGAGCATGGCGTGGCGCACGCCGTCGCCTTTGAGGCGGCAGTCGCGGAGGATCTTCCAGGTCTTCATGCGGGCGAAGACGTGCTCGACCCGGGCGCGGACCTGCTTGTGGGTCTTGTTGTGGTCTTCCTTCCAGGCCGGCGGCTTGGTCTGGCCGTGCTTGCGGCGGTGGGAGTGACGAGTCCGGTGCCTGGGTAGCCGCCATCGGCGATTGTGAGGATCTTGCCAACGGCGGCCTTGGCGCCTGACTCCTCCCATGCCTTGCAGTCATTGCGGTTCCCGGCGAGTGGCCGGCCGACCACGACGACGAGGCCCCCGAGCTGGGGCTCGACAGCCGGACGGTGTCGCCTGGCTTCAGCCACCCTCGGAACTGGCGAGTGCCCATCTGCTCCAGAAGACACCCTCCCGGCAGGGTGCCGGATTCGATCACGTCGCCCGCTCGATGGTGCTGCCGTGAGTGATGTAGGAGATGACGTCCTCGAAACGCCAGTCACCTTCGCCCCGCGAGCTGACCGCCCCCTTGAGCTCGTCCCCCACGTAGGCGCTGATGGGGCTGTCAACATCGAACTCGTCCGCGGTCACCATCCAGGGGCCCAGGGTGGTGGCGCCATCCTTCGCCTTCAGGCTGCCGATGCCCTGTTGCATCTAGCGCAGTTGGGTGTCCCGGGCGCTCCAGCCGACAAAGAGGGTGGCGGACGTGGGCGAGCTCTGCGACCTCGTCCGGTCTCTGCAGAGCGAGCCGGCCTGCGCGCTCCAGCGCTGCGGCCCCATTTGTGCGAAGTTCCTGGAGGGTGGCTGTTTGGGCAGGGCGTAGACCTCCTGGCCCTTTACGAGCCCTACGCGCCGGGCCCGCCCTTCTGTGTGAGACGACTCATAAGTGACCCAGCGCATATCAGTTGACTCCCAAAGTTCGACTGTTTGAAGCCGCAGTCAGCAGGGGGGAGCCTGCGCGTTAGACCACCGCAGACGCCAGCCCCGCAGGAAGTAGGCATCGACAACCAGTCGCTACAACCGTCGGCGGGGCAGTCGAATACCTCGCAGAAAACTGTATCTATTTCTTGGGTAGTTGATATCGAACGCAGATCCCTATTGGCTTTAGGCTTAAACTGCCCCCCGTGTGGCTTGTTTTATCAAATTCCCCGTCAGGCAGTTTCGGAATAAATTACTCCGCAGTGATCCACGTCACATTCAACGGGAATTTGCTTGCACTCGCGATGACTTTCTACTTATATGGTCGGCGCATCCCCCGCCTGCGAATGGCTCGCGAAATCCTTTGCGAGCCTGCGGGGGGGTTTCGTGAAGTAGACAGAAAGGACTACCTCCATGCCTAATGCGGAGCTGACTGTCGAGGACCTTCTCGCCGACCTTCTGGAGGCCGACGAGGTTGACGGTCTGGCCGACCTGGAGATCGACCCGACTGAGATGCCGACCGCTAAGGGTTCGGTCATCTACACGACCATGCTCCACTGCTGATCTAGCTGGTCTAGGTGCCGATGTGTACCGGATGCGCAGCTCGGTACACATCGGCACCGCCGGTCGCCTTTCGGATTGAGTGGCATTTCTTTAATTTCCGGACACGCCTGGATTTAGCACTACGCGTTTGGAAGAGTGCGCATTAAAATGCCTATCCAATATGAAGCAAATCGGCTGCCTGAAGTCGAAATTGTGCGGTGGGCGGCCTCTTTGGAAGTGTCTCCCGGAGTAGCGATGGCGCCAGCCGTCGCATCAGCTGCCGAGGGCATGCGGCCCGTGATTTCAAAGGTGCCGGGCCCCCGGCTGGACGCTCGCCTGCACGGAGGAAGTGCCACGCTTGAGCAGCTCCAGCATGTGGGGCGAGCGCTCGCGGTCCTGCACGTCGCTACCCCCCCTGGGCGCCACCCGGTCAGGCTCGAATCGCTTCCCTGGAGCCCTCTGCCGCTGCGGTTGTGGTCCGGTCTGTCATCCACACAGCGCCGGCTGCTCGGGACGCTGCACCGTGATCCCGTTCTGCGGCACCTCGGCAGCGTGACTCACACCCTCCTCACCAAAGGAACGGTGTGGTGCCACGGAGACGCACGGACCAACAACATCGTGGTTGCCCCTGACGGTGTTCCGTACTTTATCGACTGGGAGTGCGCCGGGCTCGGTCGCCCGGAGGCCGACCTCGGCGCACTCTGCGGGTCGCTCATCACCGACGCATTCGTCCCGATGGGCGCTCCTCACGGAGCAGAAGCCCAAGCCGAGCTGCGATCGGCGATGGACACGGCCGCTGTACACGTCAGAGCAGCCCTGTCCGCCTACCGCGGCGCGGGCGGCGGTGAGCTCAACCGGGAACTGCTCGCCGCCTCCGTCGGCTGCTGCCTGCTGGCCCGCGCTTTCCTGAGGGCCGCAATGACCGGACGGGACCGGATCGTCGCCGTGCTCCACAGCATCGGGTGCGGCTTGCTCAAGGACTCAGAGCGTTGGGAGGCGATCGACCGATGAAGCGATCCTGTGACATGCCCGAGATCGGCCGCCTCCGTGAACTGGTCACTGACGTACTGCACCGCCACGGGCACCTAGGCCAGCTCGGTCACCGGGAGTCGGCTCTGTCCTCGGAGGAACGTGGCGACCTGGTCGACCGGCTGTACTGTGCCGTTCACGCTCCCCAGGAGCAGCACGACGGTACGTTCTCCTCCGACCGCCGCCGGTTCGCCACGATGGTGCGGGAGGCCGAGCAGAGACTCGACGACCTTACCCACGAACACCCCGGGTTCTCCTGGATTTCTGCGGACCCCGGCACCGGGCAGGCACTCGTGGCCTGTGCCGATGGTGTCGAGGTCATCCTCGACTCGGCTCAGGTCCGAAGGGCAGCAGATGGTGCCACTGCCACCTGTGTGGCAAGTGCCGTGGCCGAGCCGGTGGGAGCGAGATGGCTCTACTGGTCTCCTCCCGGGATGGCCGGGCAAGCAGAGGCACGCGTGTATGTGCATGCCCCTGCCAACCAGGCGTTCGACATGTGGTGCGGCATCGTCCGCACTCTGGAGACCGCGGGTCTGCGGTTCGCGGCGAAGGTCGGTGGCTCCGACGCAATGCTCGACCGCCCCGACGGCGTCGTCATTTACTGCGCCGCCGAGCAACTGCATAGCGTGGTCGGTTGTGTGGTTCCGGCAGCCGGCGGCGCGAAGGACTCTGTGCCCGGCTTCAGCTTCGCTGTGGCGCCGGGCGTCGGAGTGGCCCTTGCCCCCGACCAGGAATCCGGAGGGCTGATGGCAGGGAGCGTTGGCCACCATTGGTCCAAGGCACTCGCCGATGCCTGGACGTCCTCGGGGGAAAACGGACTGGAGGCCGTCCTGGGCCAGTTGGCTGAGTCGTGGAAGCGGGTGGCCGAGCTCACGCGGGCCACCGGGGCGGCGGCATGACCGGCGAGTTGCCCGAAAGTCTCGGAATCCAGCGAGTGCTGGTGATTGGAACCGGTGCGATCGGTGTGAGCCACCTGCCCACATTCGTGACACTGCTGCGGCATCACTACCGACTGGACGTCGCGGTCGCTCTCACCAGCGCGGCCCGTGATTTCGTCTCACCGCGCGCCTTGGGCGTGCTGTCGGGTAGGCCGGTCATTCCTCCGATCTGGCCGGAAGAGAGCGGACCTGACCATGTCGAATGGGCTGACTGGGCCGAGGCCGTGATCGTCTGGCCGGCCACCCTCGACTTCCTATCTCGTTGCGCGTTCGGGATCTCCGACAGCCTTCCGGTGAGCATCGTCGTTTCCACCAAGGCCCCGGTAGTCCATGCACCTTCGCTCGCCACTGGGGCGGTCGACGGCGGCCCGTTCAAGCGTGCCGTGCGACTGCTCCAACAGGACGGACACTGCGTTGTCGGTCCTGTCACAGGCCACTCCATTGCCAACTGGCAGGTATCTCCGGGAGCCGTCGCACCTCCAGGAGCAGTCCTGAAGGAGCTGGCCACACAACTGTCCGCAGCTACACCAAGCGCCCCACCGACCGCCTCCTAACGCATAACCGGCCACCTTGTAAAGCGTCCACCTCGTAAGGGGATTGACCATGACCCAAGAAGCACGCCGCCTGCTGCCCAGTGAACTCGTACTCCGCAAGGCCACTTTGGCGGACCAACCCCTGATAGACAGCTTCCTGTCCGACGAGCGCATCGCGGAAATGAGCGATTCAGGGTTCACCGAGGCGGACCAGCAGACCCGCGAGCAGGTACTCGCCCTGATCGACCAGGGGATGATCAAGGGCTGGATCGTGGAGCTTCCCGGATACGGGCCGCTGTCCGCGCAGATCTACGCCCCTGCTGGCACTCCCGGCGTATGGAGTGGCGACACACTCAACGCGCCTGGCCTCGGCCGCTTGGGGCTGCGCTGGATAGGCACCGCCGCCATGGCACTCACCTTGGACGAACTGTTCAAAGACCCTGAGGTCTACCGACTCACGGGATTCGTGGCGGTGACTAACCATCCATCGCTGTCGATGTGCGACCGCCTGGGCTTCACCCGTGAAGGGCTAGCGCGCGAGCACATGCCGCACGCATCCGGCGGACGGGTCGACGCGGTCGTGATGGGAATGCTCCGGCACGAGTGGATGGGGGCCGAGGCGCTGGAAAAGCAGGCCGCGGCGTGAAAGCAGTGGCGGTCAGCAGCCACTCACCGGCAGAGACCGTCACGGAGCTCCTCAAGCACGTGTGGACTCTTGGCCAATTCGAGTCGGTTCCCCGTTTCATCCACCCCAACTACCGACTGCTGGACGAACGTGCTGAGCTCAAGCTCAGCGGGCGCCAGGAGTTCATCGAGGGTGTCTCCTCATTCCGAGCGCTGCTGGACGATCCACACATGATCGCCACCCATGTGGTGGTCGGACAGGACACCGTCGCCTACCGCTGGGAGCTGACCGGACAGCTCAAGGACGCCCGCCTACTGACGCCCGTCCTACAGGTCCTGGCCCGGCATGTGCCAGAGATCCGGAGCGTAAGCGTCCGGGGTGTGAACATCGCTCGCCTGGAAGAAGGGCTGCTCATCGAGGAGTGGTCGGAAACAGACCACACATCGCTGAACGAACAGTTGGGACATTGGCAGTGACCAGGATCGGAATCATCGCACTGTCCTCCTATCTGCCCGGCCCCTCTGTCGGAAACAGCGCAGTCGCCGAGGCCACCGGAGCTGACACTGACTGGATGGAAGAGCGCATCGGTATCCGCTCCCGCCACTATGCGCAACCACAAGAAACAACGCAGGACCTCGCGACCGAGGCCGCGCACCGCCTCCTGCGGGAAACGCCAACCAGACCCGATCTGATCGTGCTGGCGACGGTCACCCCCGACCAGCCGGTGCCGGCCACCGCCTGCCTGGTACAGAACCGGCTCGCTCTGACCGGTGTGCCAGCCGTGGACGTGAACGGGGCCTGCTCCGGTTTTGTGTACGCACTTGCCTACGCCTACGGGCTGACACTAGCTGGCCTCTCGCGAAACCCACTGGTCATCGGGGCGGACATCTTCACTCGTCACGTCGACCCGTCCGATCGCCGCACCGCGCCGCTCTTCGGCGACGGGGCGGGCGCGGTGCTTCTCGGGCCTGTCCCCAACGGGTACGGCATCCTCGGCATGGAACTGTGGGCCGAGGGGTCCCAGGCCAACTACGCCACCGTGCCGCCAGCCGGCAACGGCCTGTTCTCAATGAACGGCCGAGGAGTGAGCGAGGTCGTTCTGGAGATGGGCCCGAAGGTGCTCGACACAGCACTGGCCCGTGCAGGCGTCCGTATTGAGCAGCTGGAGCGGGTCATCGTCCACCAGGCCAACCCGAGCCTGGTGCATAAACTGGCCGAGCAGGTGGGGCTGGACGACACCGTGGTGCCCGCTCTGGGCAGCCGTACCGGCAACACGGCCTCCGCCTCGATCCCGCTCACCTTGGCCCTGACCCACCAGGAGAAGCCACTGCGTCACGGAGACCTGGTGGCCTTCGTTGCCGTCGGCGCCGGGATGACTGCAGGTGCTGCCGTCATCCGCTGGTACGAGGAAGGCTGAAGGATGCGCGTTCTCGTCACGGACCATGGCACTGGGGCCCTGCCAGAGGGCTGCGCGCCGCGGGCCGAGGTCACGGTGCGCGGCAGAACGCTTCGCTTCGGAACACTGGAGCGGCCCGACACTGCCTTCCGCCCTGAGGCGGACTACAACCGCGGCTACGCTTTGCTCCGGGTTCTGGCCTTCTCGCTCACCCACAGCGACTGCGAGGCCCTGGAGAGCGGCCCGCCCAGCAGCTCAACGCGCGGAGAGTTCGGCACAGATTTTGTCGGAGAGGTCGTCGCCGCGGGCAGCGAGGTGCCCTTGTCACCGGGCGACCACGTGCTGCCAGTCCCCTGCTGGCCGCCACAGCGGCCCGACACTGTGTCGGGCGTCGGCCTGCCGGCTGGCGCGTCATCGCAGCTGCGCCGCCTGCACCACAAACACCTCTTGCGGGTGCCACCGGAGATGGACACCGCGGTGGCAGCGACGCTACCGACGTCCGCCATTTCCGCCTATGCCATGGTGCACCACGCCACTCTTCGTCCAGGCGACAACGTGCTGGTTATGGCGACCGGCACGCCGCTTGGCCGCATGGCGGTGCAGGCCGCCACGAAGCTCGGCGCTGTAGTGCATGCCCTGGTCCAGTCTCCCGCCGAAACGCGACCGCTGGCCGAACTCGGCGTACGGGAGGCCTTCTCGCTCACCGAACCGGCAAAGCTATCCCACTACGCGAAGACGATCCGGGGATTTGACGCGGTCCTCGCTCCAGGGGCTAACTGCGATCTCGAGACGGCAGTGCGGCTTTGCGGCTTTGGCGCGCGCTGTGTCGTCGGCGCCGCCTCTCACCGCAGTGACCTCACCTCACCCAGGCTGAGTGCGGGCTTCCTGGCGAGCTTGGCCACCAAAAACGTCAGACTTCTTGGCCGAAAGCTGGGTGAGGAAACGGACCTCGCAGCCGCGATCGTTGACATCCAGAAAGGGGCCGTCACTCCCGTGATCGAACAGAGTTTCACAGGAGATGACGAGGTCGCTCCGTTCATCCACCGAACGTTCGATCCCGAGCGGGCGGGCGGCATCACGTACTTTTTTGAGAAGGGCTGACGAGATATGCAAGGAGTTTCGCAGGACCTGTTCGGGATGTTCGCCGGAATTGAGGCACTGAACCAGCCTGACACTAAAGTCACAAAGCCCTTCGACGGGTTACTCGGCATGTTCTACACCAAGCTGGTGAGCCAGTATCAGCAAGATAGCGCATGGTTTGTCGAACACTCCGTGCCCCAGCCCTCTGACGTTCTCGACCTATGCTGCGGCGGCGGGCGTTCGGTGGTCGAACTCGCTGCAGCTGGACACCGCGTCACGGGCGTCGACCTCTCCGCGGTGCAACTGGTGGCCGCCGAAAAACACGCGGCCGACAAGGGGGTGGCCGACCGGGTAGAACTGCTCCGCGAGGACATCACCACGCTCAACCTTGGCCGTACGTTCAACACGGTGGTGATCGGCGGACTGAGCCTGACGCTGTTCCAGGGCCCCCAGCGCGAAGCCCTCCTCAACACCGTCCGGACCCACCTCGCTCCCGGCGGTCGACTGCTGTTCGACCACACACCGGTACGGAACGGAGAGATGGAACGCGAGCAGGTACTGACCCTGCCGGTCAAACTGCGCGAACGATCTGGCTTTGTCCTGGTGGGCACCCGGCGACAGCCCGATTCAGCGACACAGTTCACCAACATGTACGGCGAGCTGATCGACGACACAGGCCACACTCAGCGGTACTTGACGGGATTCCGCTTCCGAATCGACAGCCAAGCCCAGGTCGCCAAGGAATTGGCCGCGGCTGGTCTCGCGGTGCGCGAAGTCCACGACGATCCGATGACCGCGACGGAGGGCAAAGCGTCGCCGTTCGCCACCCGGCAGTACGTCATCGTCGAGCAGGCCAGCCGATAATGACGCACCCCGAACTCGTCGCGGAACTGGAACGCCGTGCCGGCCAAGACCAACAGGTACGCCGCGTTGCTGACAAGACCCAGCAAGACATCGACCGCTGGATGGCGGTGGACGCGGACAACCAGCGCTGGATGTGGGGAGTGCTCCGCGAACACGGCTGGCCCGGACACGCTCTGGTCGGCGAGGAAGGAGCGGCGCACGCGGCGCTTATCGTGCAGCACGCGGACCGGGATCGGGCGCTGCAGTTATTCGGCCTGGGCCTGCTGATCGAGGCCGTCGATGCCGATGACGCCGACCCGTCACACGCCGCCTATCTGATCGACCGGATCCATATGCACCGCGGAGTGCCCACTCGGTACGGAACCCAGTACGCCCGAAATCGGCAAGGCGAACTTGAACTCCTGGCGGTTGAGGATCCTGAAGCGCTGGACGCCCGACGGGCGGGGATGGGCCTGCCGCCGCTGGACGAGTTCGAGCGACAACTGCGGGAGCTGCATCCCGCTTTGGGCGACGTGAAGGAGGAACTGCAACTGTGACGGCACAGCTACGGGTGATGGCCACCCCGTCTCCAGCGGTTGGACATTTCTTCCCCATAGTCCCCTTCCTGTGGGCGTTGCGTGCGGCGGGACACGACGTACGGGTCGTGGTGCCCGCATTCTTCGCCGGCATCGTCCTCCAGTCGGGGCTTCCGGTGATCGCCACCGCTCCGGCCTTAGAGACGGCTGCCGCGCAGACGGCACCTGGCGCACCGGAGGACCTGGAGCCCGGCACCGTCGCCACCTACCGGCGCCTGGGGCGGGTCGCGCAGATGATGCAATCGGACGTAGATCGCGTCGTGGAGCAGTGGAGACCACACCTGGTGATCTCTGATCCCATGGACTACGCGGGTCGCCGCGCCGCCGCCGTGCACGCGCTGTCATACGTGGAGCATTGGATCGGCCAAGCCTTGCCGGAGGCTCCCCTGACCGAGGCCGCGCATGACGTCTTCGGCCCAGCGAGCAAGGTGTGGCCGGGGATCGCGGGCAATCCGTCCTTCGCGCAGATCGATCCCTGCCCTCCCGCCTTTCAGCAGCCCTGGGCCGCGGCCAGTACCCACACTCGGTACGTTCCTTACAACGGGCCTGCCCTGCTGCCTGAATGGCTGCCGCAGCGAGATCCGGACAGGCCGCGCGTGCTGATCACCCTGGGCACCATCATCTCCCAAAGTGAAGAAGCCCCCCAACTGCTCTCACGCGCGGTCGACGCGGCGGCCGCCCTCGGTGCTGACGTAGTGGTGGCGGGCAACAAGAAGGTTGTGCCGGCTGATGTGGTCGCGCGGGTACACGCCGCGCAGTGGCTGCCCATCGGCCTCGTAGCCCAACACTTCGATCTCGTCGTCCACCACGGAGGCTCCGGCACCACGATGTCGTCACTGGCTCATGGCGTTCCACAGGTGGCCTGCCCCTCGGTCCTCGACCAAGACGCCAACGCCATGCGCCTGGAGGAAACGGGGACTGGGCGGCGGGTGAGCCACTCCGCCGCGCTGAACACTCACGCCCTGAGCGAGGCTGTAGAGCAGGTGCTGCGTGACGCCGCCTTCACACGTACTGCGGCCGCGATGCGGGCCCAAAATCAATCCGCGCAGCCGCCCGCGGAAGCGGTCCAGCGACTGCTTCAACGATTCGACGAGAGGTGACGAAGGTGCCGGGTCTGACTCCCCAGCAGAAGGCCGACTTTCACAAGGACGGCTTCCTCTTTCCGCTGGACGTGTTCGAGGAGGAGGAGACGTATGCGCTGCGCGACGCGGTGCTGCACCACCTGGCGGTCAGCACGGAGCGGGGTGGCCCGATTGCTGCCTTGGCCAGCGGCCCCAAGATTCACCTGCTGTGGACGTGGGCGGATCTTCTCGTGCGGCATCCCCGTCTCCTGGAGATTGCGCGGAGCGTCGTTGGCCCCGACATCTTGGTGTGGGGGACAAGTGTGTTCGTCAAGGAGCCACAGGGAGATACCGACCTCGCTTGGCACCAGGACGCCCTTACCTACGATCTGGATGGCGACGGCCAAGCCGCCGCGTTCCGAGTCTGGCTCGCGCTTACCCCCACGACGGTGAATAACGGCACCATGCGCTTCGCAGCCGGAACCCACCGCCAGGGCATCTTGGTCCATCACCGCGCGTCTCACCTGCGTGGCCGGATGCGGGGCGACGAAGCGTCCTTCGCGGAACAGGGCTTCGACCAGCATCATGTGCTGCTCAACCCGGGCCAGTGCTCGCTCCACAACATGCTGGTTGTGCACGGGTCGGGGATCAACCGAACTGACGAGCCGCGGGTCACCTTCGCCATCGACTATCTGGCGACATCTGTCCGACCGAAGGATGGCAAGCCCGACTCTGCACTGCTGGTGAGCGGGACGGATAAGTATGGCCATTTCGCCCATGAGAAGCCCCCGGAGGGCGACATGGACGAGTCGGCCCAGAAGGAGTTCCACGAGGCGGCGCTCCTGCGCATGCGGAGGCTGGTGACCGCCGCAGCGGAGAAGAAGGAGGCTGGCCTGCTTGTCAAGTCCTGAGACAAGCGCCCTGGCCACGCCCGGCTCCGGCCTCGGCGTCTACTACCCGTTGCAGCCGTCCCTCCCCTCCCAACTGGCCCCTTTCGGTCGGCTGGTTACCCGGGGCTACGCCGACCGGCTCTGGCTGGGCGAGTCGCTGGCCCTGGAGACGCACCAGGTGCTGGCTTATCTGGCGGGGCAAGGGATTAACCCCGCCCTGGGGATGGGCGTGTCACTCATGCCGCTGTACAACCCCTTTCAAGCGGCGCTCGGGGCGCGTTCTCTGGCCGCGCTGTCTGGCAAACGGCTCATTTCGGTGTTCGGTACATCCAAGCCCTCGTTTGTCGCCGCACTGCGCGGCGCGCCCTACGCCAGCCCGCTGGGCGCAGCCCGTGAGTATGTGAGCGCGGTGCGGCGATTGCTGGATGGCCAGCTGACGGACACTCGGGGCAAGTATGTCCACACGCGTGCTCAGCTTCCACCGGGGCCAGTTACTCCCCACGTCGACGTCGGCCTGGGGGTGCTCCGGTCCGGGATGGCACGCGTGGCTGCAGAAACCGCCGATGTGGCTCTCACCTGGATGGCACCTCTTCCGTACCTGCGCCGTGAACTCTTACCCGTACTCACGGGAGTGCGCGTGGTCAGCGTGGTGCACGTGCTCGTAGTTCGTCCTGGGCTCGACGTGGACGAGGTCGTCGGGCGGGCGACACACGGCCATACCAGGGAAGGCCACTATAAGGCGATGTTGACCGCAGCTGGCCTCGGCCCGATCGCCGACGGGCCAAGTTCCGCCCGCGCACTCGTTGAACACGGCGTGGTGTTGGCCGGATCACCGCAGACCGTGGCGGACGAGATCGAACACTACTGGACCGCTGGCATCGACGAAGTTGTCCTGAATCCCACGGTACTGGAAGTTGAAGGTCCGGAAGCGGCATTGCGTGACCTGCTCGAGATCACGGAAGTTTGCCGAAGTCGAGGCAGGGCAAGGGAGAGCGACACATGACGACCAGGCAGGTCGACACACGCGGCGTGAGCGTTGGCGGTGCCCTCGCAGCGCCGTGGGTAGCCCGGCGCAACCGGACCAAGAACGGCGCGGTGACCTATCAGGAAAATATAGGCGCGGGTGTCGCCATCATCCTCTTTCTCTCCGTCCTTGAGATCGTCCTGGTCGACCTGCTCCTCGACACGCTTTGGGTGCGCCTCGTGGCTGCCGCAGTCGGCATCGCAGCGGGCTATCTGCTCCTCGGATTCTCTATGGCGCTCAGCGCCTACCCCCACCAAGTGGCGAGCGGGAGGCTGAGGATCCGTTACGGAGCTACGTTCGCAGCGGACGTTAACACGAGCCTGATCACGTCCGTCAGCGGTCATCGCAAGGGCGGTGACTACCGGCGCACCGCTGAAGTGATCGACGGTGCGCTGATAGTCCCCGTCATGGGCCTAACCAATGTGCTGGTGACCCTGGACTCCCCAGTGGAGATGGAGCTGCGCAAGAAAGTCATCTCACTACAGGAGATCCGCTTCTTCGCCACAGAGCCGGAGACAGCAGTGCAATTGGTTCGCGCCGCGATCGAGGGCTCCCCGGCGGTGACTCTCCAAGCGCCGTCGGCCCCGGTCGCGGAAAGCAGGCCGCAGGTGCCGGGCTGGCTGCGCAGGCTGCGCTGGGCCGGGCTGCTCATCCTGCTCGCCGAGATCGTCCTCGTGACCAGCGGAATCCTCGACTGGCGTATCGCCGCAGGCATCCTGGCGGTGACCGAGGGCACCCTTGCCGTCCTGGGGGTGGTGTACGGCGCGGCCTTCGTCTCGCAGTACCGAAAGCTGCGCCGCGTCGGGGCGCCTCGGGCTGAAGCGTTCTCGTTGTCGTTCTTTGCTCTGCTGCCGCCTCCCATGGCAGAGCTGGTGCGCCGGGAGATGAGCATCTTCAGGGTTATTGCCCTGGCGGCGGCCCGCCGGACCGAGCGGAGCCGACTCGGCGGCGTCCCGTTGGGGTACGGCCGTGACGGACGCCGGGTGTTCACTGTGCTTGCTGTGCTCCTGGCAACTGCCGGGGTAGTCGTCCTTGCCACAGTGTCACCCACTCTGCCTCGCTATGTGGTGGGGGTGCCGCTGCTCTACGGAGCCCTGTTGACCGCAGCTATGGCTGCAGCCAGCAGCACCAGACCGCATGTGAGTCATGGCCGTGATCTGCGTCTGCGGTGGGGCCTGCATCAAGAGCTCGTAGTACCCGTTGAGACGTTGGAAGAGGTGAGGGCTAAGCCGTCAAAGTCCGCGTTCGACCAGGACGGTGCCCCGGACGTCTTCCTCGTTCCTTGTCAGGGCCGTGGGGCCCTCGTCCTCCACCTGACCAGCCCGGTCGAAGTACCGACCCGGCTGGGCTCGCGGCGGCCAGCGATGACGGTCTTGGCCCCCGTGGATGACGTGGAGGCCGCCCGTGACGTCATCGCCCGGGTGATGGAGGAGCGCTCCAATGAAAGTTGCTGACACAGTTGCGCTTATCGCCGGAGGCACCTCCGGTCTTGGGTTCGCCACGGCCAAGCACCTGGTCAAGGAAGGGGCGAGCGTTGTCCTGCTTGCACGTACCCGGGCCGCGGGCCAGGCAGCAGTCGCAGAACTGGGCAGCTCCAGTGCTCGGTTCATCGCCGGCGACGTGGCCGACCCGCATGATGTCGAGGACGCCCTGGGTGTGGCTGAGACAGTGGGCCAATTGCGCACTGTGGTGTGCTGTGCTGGCTTGACGTATGCGCGGCGCCTGGTCGGCTGCTCCGGTCCGGTCCCATTGGACGAGATCGAAGCGGTGCTCCGCACTCATCTGCTGGGGACGTTTAACCTCGCTAGGCTCTCCGCGCACCGGATGATGGCTCAGCCTCTGGTCAGGGAGGAGCGTGGCGTCATTATCAACACCTCCTCAATCGCCGCTTGGGACGGTCAGCCAGGACAGACTGCCTACAGCGCGGCCAAAGCGGGAATTGTCGGTATGACGCTTCCTCTGGCGAGAGAGCTGGCACCGCACGGCATCCGCGTGGTGACGATCGCGCCAGGCCTGTTCGACACCCCCGTGTTCAGTGCAGTGCCGGAGCCGGTGCGCGCGATGCTGCGCGAGTCCGTGCCCCATCCGAGCAGGCTGGGGTCACCGGACGAATTTGCTTCGCTGGTCGGGCATGTGCTCGCCAACCCGATGGTCAATGGCACTGCGATCCGTCTCGACGGCGCGCTGCGGCTGCCGGCACAGTGACTAGGAAGGTGGAGCGTGCACATGCTTGCCGTTTGTGCTGTTCGATTCGATGCCGACGCTCCTCTCGACGGGCTGGAGATCCGAAGGGTGCTCGCCCCACTTCCGCCCCGTGAAGACTGGGCGGTTGTCACGGTGCGCGCTGCTTCCCTCAACCACCATGACCTGTGGACGCTGCGGGGTGTCGGGGTTCGCCCGGGCCGTGACCCGCTGGTGCTCGGCTCTGATGGTGCGGGGCTGGACGAGCACGGCCAACGGGTGCTAATCCACAGCGTGATCGGTGAGGAGGGGCATGGGACGCCACCCGGGGCGGGGCTGTCGATCCTGGCCGAAGATTACCCGGGGACCTTCGCCGAGCAGGTGACGGTCCCCCGGTGGAACCTGCTGCCGATCCCTCCGGAGTTCTCCTTCGAGGAGGCGGCCTGCCTGCCCGGCTCCTACCTCACGGCGTACCGGATGCTCTTCGATGAGTCGGGCATTCGGCCGGGAGACACGGTGCTGGTGCATGGCGCCGGGGGCGGGGTAGCCACGGCGCTGATCCTTCTGGGCACTGCAGCTGGGCTGCGGATGTGGGTCACCAGCCGCACTGAGGCCGGAAGGCAGAAAGCGCTCCAGCTCGGTGCTGAGGTGGTTTTTCCGACGGGAGCGCCGTTCCCAGGGCAAGTGGATGCGGTGATGGAGACAGTAGGGGCCGCGACGTGGCGGCAGTCGATCTCCTCGGTTAAAGACGGAGGAGTCGTGGCCCTCGCGGGCACCACCTCGGGGGACAATCCACTTGATCTCTTCCTAAAAGATATCGCTGCCCGGGGACTGCGCATCCACGGAGTCAGGCTGGGGTGCCGCCGCCAACTGTCCGATCTGATCGCGTTTTGCGTGGCGAAGGGAATCAGGCCGCTCATCGACACAATGTTCACGCTCGCTGAGGCTCGCAATGGATTCCGGCGCATGGAAGCCGGCGGCATATTTGGCAAAGTTGTATTCACGGTAAATCCTTAGCTCGGTGCTGGGTTCGACCAATTCAGGAGTGTGGCGAACGTGTAGGGAGAATGGGCGACGAAGCGGCCTTTTTGGCCGAGAGGTCGGGAGTGTTTCCGGCGGATCGTTCCCACTCCTACTAAGCCTGGCATCAGGTATAGGAAACCATCCCTCTTCCAGTGGAGGCTGGCAATCCTAGGGCGGCGAGCCTGAGCCGGGGGCAAGGGGCACCTGCCATCCGGCAGTCCGCGGCCCGCAACACGGACCGTGTCGTGGCGGTGAGCGAGTACCTCGCGATCGGCGAAAACAGCAAGGTACAGATATCTCGATGAATGGAAGTAGAAATGATCTTGACCGACGGTGCGTTCATCACAATGCATATCGATATCTGTGTCCACGGCTGGGCTGCGGCGAAACGCGTATCGGGCCGCCACAAGCTGCGATACACCGTCGGAGCCTCCAGTAGCTGTGAAGAGTCAGCCGTTCGCCCCCGGCGGGAGCTCACCAGCGGATTTGAACGGACAGTGGGCTGGTACCACGAGACTTTCCAGTGGCCGAAGGCACCATTGGAGGGTGCGGCATGAGGGAGCCGACCTGGTTGATCACTGGCGCCAAAGGACTGCTTGGGCAACATCTCCAGGCGAGCCTGGCATGTGAGGCCGTCGTCGCGCTGGGCAGAGGCGCGCTCGACGTCACCGATCCAGACGCAGGTCGGGCAGCGCTCGCCCACTACAAGCCCGACATCGTCATCAACTGCGCAGGGTGGACCAACACGGAGGCCGCGGAGGAGTATCCGCACCAGGCGTGGCAGGTGAACGCTGAGGGGCCGGCCCACCTAGCCGCACATTGCGCCCAGCTTGGGGCAGTATTGGTGCACATATCCACCGACTACGTCTTCGCCGGCACCACTAGCATCCCGTACCCCGAAACCGCGTCGACCGCCCCGCTCAACGCCTACGGACGATCCAAGGCCGCAGGAGAGCAAGCCGTCCTGGAAGTACTCCCTGCGGGATACGTGGTCCGCACCGCGTGGCTATACGGGGCTGGTCGCAAGAACTTCGTTCGCACCATGATCGATCTGGAACGCGTCCGCGACACGGTAAACGTCGTCAACGACCAATGTGGCCAGCCCACTTGGGCAGCCGATCTCGCGGACCAGGTTGTCCGACTCGGCCGTTCCGCCTACCGCGGTACGGCGCCTGCGGGCATCTACCACAGCACCAACAGCGGCGCGGCTTCCTGGTACGACCTGGCATGCGAGACGTTCCGGCTGCTAGGGGCCGACCCAGCCAGGGTTTGCCCGATCGCCACGGACGAACTCGACCTTCTCGCCGCGCGTCCCGCTTATAGCGCACTGGCCCATGACCGCTGGCGAGCGACCGGCATCGCCCCTCTCCGCCCGTGGCGTGCGGCGCTCCACGCCGCCTTCCCCACTCTCCTATCCGATGCCGTATTGACGCAGCTGAAGGTAGACGTCTGATGAAACAACTGAGCATCGAGGGAGTGTGGTTGCACGAGCCACGTGCCTACCCCGACAGTCGGGGCGTCTTCCACGAGTGGTTCCGGTCCAGCTCATTCGAAAGCGGGGCGGGTTTCGACTTCCCCATTGCCCAGGCCAACTGCACCTTTTCCCACCAGGGCACGCTGCGGGGGATCCACTTCGCAGCGGCTCCCGGCCAGGCTAAATATGTCACCTGTGTGCGGGGAGCCGTCCTGGATGTGGCAGTGGATCTGCGCCTTGGGTCTGCCACCTTCGGAAGCTGGGAAGCGGTACGGCTCGACGACGAGAACCGCCATACCGTCTATCTCGCTGCCGACATCGGGCACGGGTTCATGGCGCTCACTGAGGGAGCGGTCGTCGTCTATCTGTGTTCCAGCGAGTACAAGGGCAGCCTGAGCAGGAGTATTCATCCGCTCGACCCGGACCTGGCCATCGGCTGGCCGCTGGAACCGGTCCTGTCCGAACAGGACGCGTCCGCTCCATCACTCGCTCAGGCGCGGGCACGAGGGTTACTGCCGCCCTGAACCTTTTGCTTCGCGACCCCCTACTCCGCGTCCGACAGGGTCGCAGCTGTCGCGCGCTCGTCATAGCTGCGTTAAGGATCTCGATGAAAGCACTCATACTCGCCGGGGGCACAGGCAGTCGTATGCGCCCGATTACGCACACCGCTGCCAAGCAATTGGTGCCCGTGGCCAACAAGCCCATCCTGTACTACGCCATCGAAGCCTTGGTGTCCGCCGGCGTCACTGACTTGGGCCTGGTCGTCGGTGATACCGAGCAGGAGATTAAGGACGCGGTTGGCGACGGCTTCCGGTTTGGTGCGACGGTCACCTACCTACGGCAAGACAAGCCGCGGGGCCTGGCCCACGCCGTAGCCATCTCACGGGACTTCCTCGCCGACGACGACTTCGTGATGTACCTCGGGGACAACCTCCTCACCGGTGGCATCACCGACATCGTGCGGGACTTCCGGCAGGCGGGGGCGGACGCCGGAATTCTGCTCACCAAGGTAGGGGACCCCACCGCCTTCGGTGTCGTCGAGCTGGACGCACACGGTGCGGTTGTGTGCCTTGAGGAGAAGCCCTCCCAGCCCCGCAGCGACCTGGCGCTCGTAGGGATCTATTTCTTCACACCGGCTGTGCATGAGGCGGTACGCGCCATCTCCCCGTCAGAAAGGGGCGAATTGGAGATAACCGATGCCATCCAATGGCTGGTCGACCAGGGCCGTACCGTTTGGCCAGTCACCGTCTCCGGTTACTGGAAGGACACCGGGAACGTCCCCGACATGCTGGAGGTGAACCGTTCCATCCTGGAGGCGCTTACGCCGCAGGTGAGTGGTCTGGTGGACGATGCTAGTGAAATCATAGGACGGGTGCGGATCGAGCCGGGTGCGAGGGTGACCCGCTCGCGCATCGTGGGGCCCGCCATCATCGGCGCGGACACAGTGATCACCGACTCCTACATCGGGCCGTCCACCTCGATCGCGGACGGCTGCAGGATCATCGACAGCGAACTAGAGTTCTCCATCGTTCTGAACCGCTCCCGCATCGAGGGAGTGGGCCGCATCGAAGCCTCACTCATCGGTAGGGACGCACAAGTGCGACGGGCCATGTGTGTGCCCCGAGCCCACCGGCTCATCCTCGGCGACCACAGCGATGTACGGATCACCGCATGACATCCATGGCACCGCCGTGTGGAGCGCCCAATGCATCCAGGGACCCACGTATGCGCATCCTCGTCACCGGCGGGGCCGGTTTCATCGGCTCCCACTTCGTCCGTCTGCTCCTGGGCCCCGAGGAAAGTCGGCACCATACAGCCGTCACCGTGCTCGACGCCCTCACCTACGCGGGGAATTTAACCAACCTCGCCGCGGTCGCCGACGACCCCCGGCTGACATTCGTCCACGGCGACGTCCGGGACCGTGCCAAGGTGTTCGATCTCGTCGAATCCCATGACACCGTGGTGCACTTCGCAGCGGAGTCCCATGTCGACCGCTCCCTCAGCAACGCGTCCAACTTCGTCTCCACTAACGTCCAGGGCACCCAGACCCTGCTCGACGCTCTGCTCCACCACTCGGCCTCCGGCATCGACAGGACCTTCCTGCACGTATCTACCGACGAGGTTTACGGATCGATCGAGGAGGGTTTCTGGCCGGAGAGCCATCCGCTGGCCCCCCGCTCTCCCTACGCCGCGTCTAAAGCTGCCGCCGACCTGATCGTCCTCGCCCACCACCACACCTACGGACTCGACGTGCGGGTCACCCGAAGCTCCAACAATTACGGTCCGTATCAATACCCCGAAAAGATCATCCCGCTCTTCACTACTCGGCTGCTCGATGGCGGCACCGTTCCTCTCTACGGGAACGGCCGCAACGTACGGGACTGGCTGCACGTTGAGGACCACTGCCTGGCACTGCTGCGTGTACTGGAGAACGGTCGCCCCGGCGAGGTGTACAACATTGGTGCGGAGAACGAACTGAGCAACCTTCAGCTCACCAGGATGCTGCTGAGCGCGTGCGGCGCCTCATCCGCGAGCATCGAGTATGTGGCCGACCGCAAGGGTCACGACCTACGATATGCGGTGGACATCAGCAAGATCCGAAACGAGCTCAGATGGACGCCTCGTCATGCGTTCGCCGACGGTCTGGCCTGCACCGTAGCCTGGTATAGGGACAACCGCTCCTGGTGGGAGCCTCTCAACGCAGCCAACCGTGGAGCCGTGCGAGGAACTGCTCCGGCCTCCCGCTAGGTGTGCTGTTTTGACACGTTGGTGACGCGGCTGGCTGGGGTTTGGCCGCTGATTCCGGTGTGGGGTCGGTGGTAGTTGTACCAGTTCAGCCAGTCGTCGAACGCTGCTCGTCGTTCAGCATCCGAGGGGTAGGCCGCTGGTAGGCCCATTCCTCGAGCAGGGTGAGCCGGCGGCTTATGAGGTCGACCATTGCCACCTTAATCATGGCTGCGGAGCGGTAGGGGTGGGTTTCGTAGTCGCGGGTGAGGCGGCGGTGGTGCATGAGCCAACCGAAGGTCCGCTCGACGACCCAGCGCCGCGGAATCACCTTGAAGCCCTTCTGGGCGGGGTCGCGGCGGGTGACTTCGACGTCGATGCCGAGGCGGGCGCCGTGTTCGATGACCTTGGTGCGGTAGCCGGTGTCAGCCCAGGCTTTGGTGATGCGGGGGTGGTCGGCGGCGATGTTCGAGAGCACGTGGATGCCGCCGGCATTGTCGGAGACGCTGGCGGCGGTGACCAACACGGCCAGGAGGAGGCCGAGCGTGTCGACGCCGATGTGACGTTTGCGGCCTGCGATCTTCTTACCCGCGTCGATGCCCTGGCCTGCGGCGGGCACGTTGGCTGAGGTCTTGATGCTGCGGGCGTCGAGGATGCAGGCGGTGGGCTCGGCGTCGCGGCCTTCGGCCTTTCGGACCTGTCGGCGCAGGAGACCGTTGAGCTGGTCGAAGACCTCGTCCTTCTGCCAGGCGGCGAGTGAAGTCCGTAGACGGTTTCCCATGGTGCGAAGTCGTGTGGCAGGTACCGCCATGGGATTCCGGTTCGGTCGACATAGAGGACGGCGTCCATGATCCGGCGCAGATCGTGCTCGGGCGGCCGCCCGATGTCCAGGCCCTTCCCTCTTCTTTCGGCCCGCCAGGCTGTCAAAGTCGGTTCCAGCAGTTCCCAACGGGCATCGGACAGGTCACTCGGGTACGGCCGCTGCTTACGTGGCATGTTTCGGTAGTACCGATGGCCGCCGTCCCGCCACAGGGCGCAAACCGGCGTGATCGGGGGCGTGTTGGGCTCAGACAGGAGCGAAGGGACCGAAACGGACCCTCGAAGGCCGTCATCTGCCTCACCTGCCACAAGACACGCCTACCGCCCCAGCCGACCAGAAGCGGTCCGCCACCTGAACTGCAATGAAGCACCCCGGGCGGGACAAAACGCTCTTTTAGAGGTCGTTTTCTCCTGGACTGCCCGCGTATCCAGTGGTTTTCAGACCGACAGGGTGTGGTGCTCGTGCTGCTGGCGATGCGGGTTGGTCCTTGCTGGTCAGGTGGGGTGGCAGGTGGGGCGTGACATGGTTCGTGCCTGTCTCATCCCAGGACGTCCGGTCAAGGGTCAGCGGCTGGCCGTAGTTGCGGCGCGACTCGGACAAGAACAGCGGCCCTCGGGCCCGGCTGATCTTGGCCCGATGTGTGAGATATCCAGACAGCAGAACCCCAGTCGACGCCGAGTAGGGGACGACGCGCTCGCGCCGGGTCTTGGTCGTCTCGGCCCGAATCCGCAGGGTCCGGTGGGCAGGGTCGAGGTCATCCGTCCGCAGCGAGCACAGTTCCTCGCGCCGCAGAGCCGCGTCGTAGGCGAGGGCGAGCATGACGCGGTTGCGTACGGGTTCCTCACGCGCGACGTCCAGCAGGTCGAGCCACTGCTGTTCGCTCGGGATCCACGGCAGCTTCGTCAGGCGAGGCACCAGCCCTCGCTGCTGCCCGCCGAAATTCCGGCCGGGTGTGTAGCGGCCGCGGCCGACCGGGTTGGACTCCCGCAGACCCTCCTCGATCAGGTAGTCGTAGAACAGCCGCACCGGCACCAAGCGTTGCTGCAGCGTCGCGTTCGCCAAGCCGGCCCCGGAGTCCAAGACGACGACATTGCCTCCCCGACGGTTCGGCCGCGTTGCAAGCTCCTTCACGAACTCCACCACGTGCAGACGCTTCGCGGAGATCGGGTCGACTCCATCGCGCTCGCAGACCAGCAGGTACTCAGCCAGTCCCCGCGCGTACGCATCGATCGTCCGGGGTGCCCGCCCCAGATCCGTCCATATTCGCGGCCACTCGACTGCCCGCTCGTGTCGGCCAAGGACCGGCCACTTCTCTAACATCACCGCGCTGCCCAACGGATCTCCTCAGTACGTGGGGACGCCGCAGGATACGACCCGCATCCCGCGGCGTGTGATTCCACGTAACTGATAGGAACACGGTCTACGGCTACTTCGCCAAATGGGCCGACGAGGGCGTGTTCACCCAGCTCAACGGCCTGCTCAGGCAGCTGTTACGCGAGAAGGAAGGGCGTGACGCTGAGCCGTCGGCCTGCGTGATCGACGCCCAGAGCATCAAAACCTCCACCAGCGTCCCCGTCACCGGCCAGGGCATCGACGCCGGAAAGAAGATCGTCGGCAGGAAGCGGAGCATCGTCACCGACACGCTCGGGCTCCTCCTCGCGGTGCTGGTCACCGCGGCGAGCGTGCAGGACTCCATCGTCGGCACGCGCCTCCTGGACCAGGTCGCCGCCGACCACCCCGGGATCCGAAAGGTCTGGGTGGACGGTGGCTACCGACAGCACCTCGTTGAGCACGCGGCCGCCCTCCGCATCGACATGGAAATCACTGGGCGCAAGCCCGGGACCAGGGGCTTCACCCCGATTCCGAAGCGGTGGGCGGTCGAACGAACCTACGGCTGGCTCATGCTCCACCGCCGCCTGGCCCGCGACTACGAAACCTTGCCCACCCGCTCCGAAGCCGTCATCCACATCGCCATGACCGACCTCATGGCCCGCCGCCTCACCGGCGAGAACACCATCTCCTGGCGCAACCCGACACCGCAGACCAACTACCAGATTCCGGGATGAAACAACGGGAGAAAACGACCTCTAAGTGCAAAACGATCGACCGCTGCCGTCATTGGTTCATCCGGCGGTGGAACGCACCAGACCGAGGACCGGGTCAAGACGCAGGATGTGTCGTTCCGTCTGCCAGCCCTGAGTATGTCCGTCAGGCAATACTCGGTGAGGCAGCAGACGCAACTCGCGGGCGAGCGGAGTCTTGTTCCACTCTGCGGGCGGGGCGGTGTCCGAGCCGTCGGGCAGATACGTTGCAGGGGACGGGATGCTGAGACGTGCGAGGTCGGCGACCTGTTCGCGGGTCAGCCGCTTATGACCGGGGGCTGGCATGGGCAGGGGACGGCTGCACTGCAAGTCGAGCCAGTATGTGGCGTCGTCGTCTACGCGGTAGACGGGCAGTAGCCGTGCCGAGTCGGCGCCGAGACGGGTGGTGAGCAGGTCGGGGTCGAGGTCGCGGTCGGTGATCGGGTAGAGGTCGGTGAGGGTGTTGGGGGCGGGGATGGCAGCGGTGTCAGCGGCCGCAGCGTATGCGGCATCCTGGCCAGCGCGTCGGTGGTCGTCGTGCAGAGCCTGTTCGGCGAGGGCGTTCAGGTCCGCGTAGACGGTTTCGATCATGGGGGTGACGGCGTCCGGGATGGCCACGGGTGTGTCGGCCTGCTCCGCGAGCAGATCGCGGGTCCGGCGCAGCAGGGCCTGGTCGTAGACGTTCCCCCACGCTGGTGGTGGCAGCTCCCCGGTGGGTGTCAGGACGACTAGGCGTGGGGTGGGTGCCCAGGTGGGGCGGTGTCCGCGGCCGACGAGGGAGTGTCGGTGTCCGCGGCCGGCGCGCTGGAGGAGCTGGGCGAGGGGTGCGAGGTCGGTGACGACCAGGTCGAAGTCGACGTCGAGGGACTGTTCGGCGACCTGAGTGGTGACCACGATCCACGGCTCGTGCGGTGGCGAGCGCGGGGGCCAAGGAGATTGAGGAGTTGGCGGGTGATGTCCGCGCGCTGCCATTGCGGCATGCGGGCATGGAGCAGCAGGAGTTTCGGGCGTGGGTACCAGAGCGGGCGGCGAGAGCTTGGAAGCACGGCCGGGTCGATGCGTTGAGCGCCAGTGCCGCGTCAAGCAACGCTCGCCTGGCAGGCAGGCAGGCAGGCAGGTGCGAGGATGTGTGGCATGAAGGCATCTGAGTTGGCTGTCGGCGTGTCGGTCAGGACGAATTTCGAAGACCCGGGGCTTCCGGAGGGCAGTGTGGGCGAGGTCGAGACCATTCACGACGACCCGAGTGACGGCGTCGATGTCCGCTTCCGTGATGGGCGCCTGATGAACGTCTTGAGCCTTGGTCTGGACCTGGCGCCCCAGCCTGGGCACTGAATGACCGCTTATGGCGGTGCCAGCGGTCGGCGAAAGGCCTGCAGCTCCTCGCCCCTGCCTCGGGCCCACCGAGGAGACCCTAGGTGCGGTCCGGGGAGGGCAACGCGCTCGAAGGAAAAGCTGTCCAGTGTGATCGCACGCGCCGCTACCGTTTCGCCATGACAACCACGCCCCGCCCACGCTTCTCGGTTCGTGTCGGCCTCGCCGAACCTGAATTCGACGGGCCGTTCGAGGGCATACCCCCGCACCTCACTGGACCACTGCAAAAGTGGGTGGAACAAGCTCTCTTCATCGGGGGTGGCCGATACGACGAAGACACAGCGCAGCTCCTGTGCGTACGGATGCGGATCCCAGTGCTGCGCGAGCGCGCCGGGTTGTTCCCGGGGGCTGAGGAACATCCGTGTCAGATCGTGCGCTAAGCGTTCGTCGGCCCTGGTGGGCGGCTGACAGGGCGCCGGCGGTGGGACCGGTCTGAAGTTGTTCCACGGATAACGCCCTATTATCTGCGGGAGCTTGGTTCGTCACCTGCGGTGACGTTTCTCCGGGCCGTACGTGAAGCGGCCCTGTTATCCGTAGGCACTGGAACTGCTGTGGGGCACTGCGGCGGTCAACACCTGGAACGCCCGCCGGGCGGCAGTGCTCTCCTGGCTGGGCTGGTGCGAGTCGTACGGCTACGACGGCCCGGCGGTCCCGGCCTGGACGAAGCGGCTGGCGGTGCCGGACTCCGAGACCTCGGCCCGATCGAAGATGGCCGTGGACCGGCTCATCGCCCGCCGCGAGGTCCACCTGCGGGAGAAGACGCTGTGGCGGATGCTCTACGAGACCGCCGCCCGCGCGGAGGAGATCCTCGGTGTGAACATCGAGGACCTGGACCTCGCCGCCCGCCGCTGCCCGGTGAAGGCCAAGGGCGCCCGCAGCAAGGCCCGCCGCCGCGGTCAGGCGCGCGAGGACTTCGTGCTGGAGACCGTCTACTGGGACGCTGGCAACGCCCGTCTCCTGCCCCGGCTGCTGCGCGGCCGTATCCGCGGGCCGGTGTTCGTCACCCATCGCCGCCCAGGCCCGGGGAAGGTGGTCAGCCCGCGCGACGTGTGCCCGGACACCGGCCTGGCCCGCCTCTCCTATGGCCAGGCCCGCGCCCTGCTCGACGAGCACACCGCCGTGCGTGGGCCGGGGACGGGCTGGGACCTGCACGAGTACCGTCATTCCGCCCTGACCCACCTGGGCGAGCAGGGCGCCTCCCTGCTGATGCTGATGGCGAAGTCGAGGCACAAGAAGGCGGAGAACGTCCGCCGCTACTTCAAGCCGTCCCCCGAGGCGATCTCGGAGTTGACCAGTCTGCTCGCACCTGGCGACAGCCGCCGGTGAATGTGCGGTGCTGCCGAGACGGGTGCGTATCCACGTCCGCGTCTCCCCCGGTCCGATGCGGGCCGTGGTGGGACTGGGGCACTTGCTATAATCCACAAGTCGGCCTTCGGCGCCCCAGGTTGGGGTGCGCGCGAAGGCTTTTTTCATGCCTTCTGACACATCTGCCTCCGGCACACCTCCAACCACCTACCGTCACCTGCTCCGCAACCGTGAATTCGTCGGCCTGTACGCCAGCTTCACGCTGACGGTCGCCGCGAGCACCTTGTCGGGCTTCGCGCTCGGCACGCTGGTCAACCAGCAGACCAAGTCCCCGTTCCCCACCGCTGTGAGCATGTACGGCGCCACCTTCGCGACGGTACTCGGTGCGCTGACGCTGATGTCGGTCGCGGACGGAAGCCGTCCTCGCCGGACCCTTGTCGCGCTCCAGCGCGTCTCGCTCGTAGGTGTTGCCGCACAGGCGGTTCCAGGGCTGCCGCTCGCCGCCCGGTTCGGTCTGCTCCTTGTACTGGGGTTCTTCCAGTCCCTGGGAACGGGCACACGGATGGGGCTGCTCGCCGAGGTAGTGCCGACCTCCGCCTATGCACTGGCACGTTCGCTGATGAACATCACCTCGGGAGGCATGGCCATCCTCGGCTACGCCATCGGCGCCGTACTGCTGCGGTACCTGAGCCCGCAGGAGGTCTTCGCCGTCGCGACCGCCCTGACCGGCGGTGGATTGATCATTGTGGCCGTGACGGTCCGGGAACGCTCGATCAGTCTGACCCGGCGCCCTGGACTGCGCCAGACCTGGACGACGAACATCGAGCTCTTCTCCCACTCCGGCCAACGCGCACTGTTGCTGAACCTGTGGGTCCCCAATGGCCTGATCGTTGGCTGCGAGGCCCTGTTCATCTCCTACGCCCCCCATCACGCCGGCGTCTTCCTGGCCGCCGGATCGGCAGGCATGCTCCTCGGTGACCTTGCGGTCGGGCGGCTGTTCACCGCCGAGCAGCGGCGCCGCTACGCATTCGCCCTGCGACTGCTGCTCGCCGCCCCCTACCTGCTGTTCGCCGTCCACCCGCCCCTGCTGGTGGCGACCGCCGCGGTGTTCATCGCCAGTGCCGGATTCGCTGCCACCCTGCCGCTCCAGGAGCAGCTTCTGGAGCTGACCCCTGATCCAGTCCGTGGCCAGGTCCAGGGAGTTGAGTCCGCCGGCCGGATGACGTGGCAAGGTATCGGAGCCGCGATCGCTGGCGGCATTGCCCAGCACTTCACTGCTGGCACGGCCATCACCTTTGTGGCCGCCGTCTCCATCGCCATCACCGTCTTCTCCCGGCCCTTCGTGGTCCGCGCCCGAGCCGTCCGCGTCCAGGCGGCCAACGCATAGAGTTCCCAGGACGGTGCGAGCGGCGGGCGCGGCCAGACGCGCCCGCCGCGTCTCGCTAGTCGTCGACAGCGTCCGGGGCACGGAGGGGCCGCATTCCGCCGGGCAGGTCGGGGAGCTGGAAGGAGTACCGGCCCAGCACGTTGATGTGGTGGCGCACGAACGGGGAGAGCCGGGCCACGTCCTCCTCGCGGACCTCGATACCGTCCGCGCGCAGCTGGTTCACGGCGGCGTCCATGTAGCGGGTGTTGAACAGCACGAGCGCGTTCAGGACCAGGCCCAGGGCGCCGATCTGGTCCTCCATACCTTCCTGGTAGCGCTGGTAGAGCTGCCCGGCCCGGCCGTGGAAGATCTTCCGGGCCAGTGCGTGGCGGCCCTCCTGGAGGTTGGCCTGCACCTTGATCTGCCGCCGGTAGCCGGGCTCATCGGCCAGGCGCAGGATGTGCAGGGTCTTCGCGATCCGCCCGTAGTGGGCGATCGCGTCGCCCAGCGGCGTGGGGCGTCCGTCGCGGGAGAGCATCCGGATGACGTCGTAGGCGCGGACGGCTCCGGTGTGGATGGAGCCGATGATCCGCAGGATGTCCTCCCAGTGCCGCTCGATGCGGGCGAGGTCGATCCGGCCGCGGGCCGCGTCCTGGAAGGCGCCGTAGTCGGCCGTACGATCGACGCGCCACATCTTCTGATCGGGCAGGTCCGCGAGCTGCGGGGCGTAGGCGAACCCAGCCAGGGTGAGCAGGCCGAAGACAATGTCGCTGTAGCTCGCGGTGTCGGTGACGATCATCTCCGGACGGCGGCCGCCATCGCGGTCGTAGAGGACGTCGAGCACATACAGGGAGTCGCGCGGGGTGCCGGCCACCACCTTCCCACCCAGCCCCGCCGCCTGGTCGTTGATCATGTTGAGCCACGTCGCGCCGACGAGGAGATCAAGCGGGCCGTCCTCCTCATCGACTCCATGACCGTCGATGACATCGTCGGCCAGGAGTGGGCCACCGACCGGTACACCGCGGCCCTGGAGGAGGTCGTCCACGCCAAGGCCGACGGCAAGAAACCCCCACGGGCGACAGAGGAGGAGCCGGCCGGGAAGGTCGTCGACCTGATGGCCGCCCTGGAGCAGTCGGTGCAGCGCGCCCAGGAAAGCCGCGGTGAGGGCGAGCACGCGACCGTGCACGAGATGAAGCCGAAGGGGAGCGCGAAGAAGGCTCCGGCGAGGAAGACCACGGCCAAGAAGCGCGGCGCTTAGGGGGTAGATCCGCCAGGGGGATACGCCGGACGCCTCCGCCCGCAGAGACCCAGGCGGGGCGGCGATGCGACAGGGCCCCCGACCAGATGCTCTGGTCGGGGGCCCTGTCGCTGCCGGGAGGTGAGGTGTGGGGGCTGATGACCTAGTTGCGGCGATGCCGTGCCCACCACACCATGCCGACCAAGATCACATGGCAAGAACGATGAGCACCACAAGGTCGGTCGTACTGCTGACCTCATAGACGCCGCGAGCCATGGTTAGCCCCATATTCACCTGCACCGCCTCTGTCACTGCTGTGTGCGGCCTGCGGGGCCCCACCCGTCTCGGTCTAACGTGCTTGCAGTGCCTGTAGCGGATTACTGCGATCGCGACTCCGGGCGCCAGGAGATGAGTGGCGCGGTCAGTGATGCAGGCCTGGTCCAAGCCCTGCAGGAACACGTGCGCGCCAGCAACTGACCCCGGAAGCGCGAGGGCCCCGACCAGATGTCCGGTCGGGGCCCTCGTCTACTTTGTCCTTGTTTCGCGTTGCCGATGCCGAACCATCCAGAGCCCAATGCATGCGATCAGGGCAGCGGTGAAGAGCACTGACACGATGACGCGTACGGCAAGCCACGCATTGCCAGGCGGGTGCCACAGCGCTTCTGCCAGGTTCAACATAACCGCGAGTGAAAAGGTAAGCCATAAAGCGCTTTTAGCGCCGTTGGCATACTTTTCCGGGCTCACTATTCTTTTCCTCTCACTCAGTCGCCCACGCGTACGGGTTGAAGCAACTGTTCAGGTCCTTTGCTTCATCCTTGAGCGAGTTATCGGTGTCTTCCCACGCCTTCTTTGCATAACACCCGGCCGGTGCCACGCTTGAGGCCCTGCCCAGGAATCGGGGCCCCTTGTCTTTGATGAAGCGGGCCGATGCTTTCACGAACTCAGGCCAAAGACCTGTGGGATCGATGTTGTTGACAGGGTCACCTGCCGCATACAGGTAGGGGTTCTGTTCCTGGCCGGAGGGGTCGGGCTGGGTGAAGCGGCCGATGTTGGGATCGTAGTAACGGGCGGAGTAGTGGTACAGGCCGGTCGGGTCCTGGTAGCCGCCAGCGAACTGGTAGGGCTGTGCGATTTTTTCGCCGGTGGCTGCCCGGGTGACTCCGCGGGGACTGTAGGAGTAGGAGTTGACCTTCGTACCGGACTCGTCCGCGAGCGCCACGACGGAGCCGATTGCGTCGGTGAGGTAGAAGTACGTCTTCCCGTCCCGGGTCATGGAGTTGAGTGTGCCCCCGGGTTCACGGTTGAAGCTGGTGTCCACACCGCCGGTGGAGGTGGCGGACAGGCCCAGGGGGCCGTTGTGGAAGTAGGTGTCGCCGAGCTTGATGCGTTCGCTCTGGTCGGTGGAGCCGTACTGGCCCGTGTACGTCTTGCCGCCCACGGTCAGCGAGGTGAGTTGGCTGTGGTCCGACCACTTCTCGCCGGTCCGGGTGCCCTCTGGGGTGGAGGCGCCGGCGGTCTCGTTGCCCTCGAGGTCGTAGGACCAGTTGGTGGTGGAGCCGTTCTTG
Organism: Streptomyces sp. G44; assembly: GCF_016905445.1. Lineage (GTDB taxonomy): Bacteria > Actinomycetota > Actinomycetes > Streptomycetales > Streptomycetaceae > Streptomyces. Next base: position 75,164 of record NZ_JAFEXF010000005.1, on the reverse strand, counting down.
CCGGTGATCTGCTGGGCGTCATTGACGGTGTACGTCGTGCCGCGCGGGCAGCCCTTCTCCACGCCCTGGCTGGTGAGGTTGCCCGCGAGGTCGTAGCAGTACTGCCAGGAGGAGTTGAGCGTGGAGCCCTTTTTCTCCTCCGCGTAGGAGAAGCGTCCAGCGCCGTCGTAGGTATAGCTAATCTTCGTGCCCGCCACGGCGTCGGTCAGGGTGCGGATCTTGTCGCCGTCGGTCGCGGCGTCGGTGCCATAGCCGTAGGTGTAGGCGAGGTCGACCAGGGTGCCCTTGCCGGACTTAGCCGTGATCTTCTTAGGGCGGCTGGAGTTGTCGACGTCGACCGTCTGCACGGTGCCGCCGGGGTAGGCGCTCTCAGTACGAACATCGTTGCGGTTGTACTTGTACGTTATCATCCGGCCCTGCGGGTCCTTGAGCTCCTTGAGCTTGTTGACCTCGTTCCAGGTGTAGTCGACCTTGCCGGCCGGGTCCTGGTAGAAGTCGACGTTGCCCGCCGGGGTGTAGGCGAGCAGGGTCTGCGATCCGTCCTGCAGGGTGCGGACGGTCTCGCGCTGGAGCGGGTCGAACTTGTACGCGATGGAGCCGGTGGAGTCGTCGCGCTGGCGCAGGTTGCCGTCACCGTCGTACCAGTAGCGGACCGTTCCGTTGGGCGTGGAGACGGTCTTGATCCGGTCGAGGTTGTCGTAGGTGAAGACCTTCTTGACGCCCCGGCCGTCGGTCAAGGTCTCCGTGCGGCCGAGACTGTCGTAGGTGAAGGTGGTCTCCCCCAGCGGCTTGGGCGGGGCGGCCTTGGTGAGGTTGCCCTTGCTGTCGTAGGTGAAGGACGTCTTGACCGTCTTCGTCGCCGACATCTTCGTCTCGGCCGCACACCGCTGGCCCTCGAAGCCGCCGCAGTCGGGGGTGGCGGGGTTGTAGGTGTACGAGACGCTGCCGCCGCCGGTGCCGGTCTGCGCGACCGACTTGGTGTTGCCGACCGTGTCGTAGGTGACGGAGGTCTTCTCACCGTCGGCGTTGGTGGAGTCCTTGGGCTTGTCTCCGCCGGCGATCGTCTGCCAGTTGGTGACCGACTTCCCACCGGTCGGCGACTTCACCGACTCCAGGTTGTTGCGGGTGTTGAAGGTGTAGTCGGTGACGTTGCCGCCGGTGGTGCCGGTGCCCATCGCGTCGGTGGCCGTGTCGACGTTATGGTTCGCGTCGAATTTCGTCTTCCGGTTCCGGTCGAGTGCGTCAGTGACCTCGGTGACCTGGCCGTCGCCGTCGTGCTTGTACTTCGTCGCGTGCTTTTCCGGATCCGTAACGGTCGTCGTGCCCGCGGCCGTCGGCGAGTCCGCGCTGTAGGCGTAGGTCCAGGTGGGGCCGGTGTGGCCGGAGCCGTTGAGCTCGGTGGCGCGCAGCATGGAGGTGACGCGGTTGGCGTCGTCGTAGGTGAAGACGGTGACGCGGCCCTCGGCTGTGGTGATTTTGGTCAGGCGGTTGGAGGTGTCGTAGCCGAAGGTGGTGGTCTTGCCTTCGGCGTCGGTGGTCTTGTGGAGGTTGCCGTCGGGGTCGAGGTCGAAGACGGCGGTGCGGCTGGAGTTGTCCTTGGCCTGCCACTGCGAGGGGTCGGTCTTGAGCAGGTCGATCCAGCGGCCGGAGCGGGTCTCGGTGAGCTTGAAGCCCTTGTGTTCGTCGCCCTTGTCGTGCTGGGTGACGGTGATGGTGCCCTTGTTCTTGTCCGTGACCTTGGTCAGTGTGCCGTGCTCGTTGTAGGTGTCCTTGGTGTGCGACTTCCAGTTGGTGACGGTGTAGGTGCCGTCGGTGTTCTTCTTCAGCTCCTTGGAGTAGCCCTTGGGGGTGGTGAAGGTGCCGTCCGCGGCCTTCTTGAAGCGCAGGGTGTCGCCGGAGGCGTCGTACAGGACGACTTCGTCGTTGAGGACCTGGAGGTAGCGCTCGTACTGCTGCCACCAGCGCTGGGACACCTTGCCCCACGGCGCCTCAAGGGAGTTGTAGGTGCGCGCCAGAGTGAGCTGCTGGCCGACGCCCGCGATGGAGAAGTCGGTGGCGGTCAGCATCAGGTTGCCGGTGGAGAAGTTGATCCGGGCCGTCAGCGCGTCCGTGATCGCGAAGTCGCTTATCTTGTGCCACGGCACGTCACCCTGGCCCTCGGGCACATGGGCCGGGATCTCCTGGACCGAGCGGGCCGCATCACCCTTGGCGCGCTTCTTCTGCTGCGCGCGCCAGGCCGCCACCTCGGGCGAGGGCTTGCGTTCGGCCTGCGGCGCGACAGGTTTATTGGTGCCGACCTTCACGTCGGGCATCGTGAACGACGGGGCGTCCTTGCCCCACGGCGAGCCCGGCTCATCGGCCGCGGCAGTCCCTGCGGCCGGCAGCAGGGACAGCGTCAGGGCGCCGGCCGCCAGAGCGGCGGCGGTGGCGTAGCTGGTTCTTTTCCGGGCACGCGAAACACGCGCACCCATGGTGCGTTGCGTCAAGACTTCCCCCCACAGGAAGACACATCTCGCAGACCCCAGTGGTCACGAGAGGCCCACAACCTGACACACAGCCGCCTTGAGACACGCCGCGATTCCCTCGAACGCACGTACTACACGAGAGGGAATCGGCCCCTCTCCACGCTCGGGGCGAGGCGGCCTGAAACGTTCGGCAACCACTTGTCCCACCACGGCAGTTGCACCCTGTGCACCCCGCACTGGCGGCAGAGTGTCCGGGAACCATCAAGTCCGCCGTGGCCGAGGGGCAATTGACGTCTCAATCGACCTGCTCACTGCGGCACCCAGGCCGGAGCCGGCCTGGGATCACGCCGGGCGCCCCCTCCCGACAGACACCGGAACGGGGGCCAGGCTCAGCCGGCGGGTTCGTACTCCACCGTCTCCTGCCCGCACCCGGCGGCCAACTCCCGCAGAGCCTGTCGTTCAGCTTGGTCGACGGACAGGCCCCAGCGGAGCTTGGTTGCCACCCAGTGAGTGGTGTAGGTACAGCGGGCATCGGCGAGCGGCGGCTGCCATTCGGCCGGGTCCTGATCCGACTTCGAGCGATTGCTGCGCGCGGTCACCGCTACCAGCGAGCGTTCGTCGCCGAGGTCGTTGGCGTAGGCCTTGCGGCGTTCGGCGCTCCAGGTGCTGGCGCCGGAGTCCCAGGCTTCGGCGAGGGGCACCATGTGGTCGATGTCCAGGCCGCGGGGCTGGGTGAGGGTCTCACCGTCGTAGTAGGAGTGCCATTGGCCTGCGGTGACCTTGCAGCCCGCTGCGATGGTCGGGGCGGTGCGGGACTCGGCGATGAGGACCTCTTCGCGGGTATTGCACCCGTCGCGGTCCTCGTCGGTCCAATGCTGGAAGCGGGAGCGCTGGTATCCCTCACGTGACTCCGCGGCCGTCGGGAGAGCGGCGACCGCCTGCTTCAGCGTCATCGGAAGCGCGACCAGGTCGGCGTCGGCGGCCGAAGCCGGGGACATCGTGGTGAGGGGCAGGGCGAGGAAGGCTGCGGCCAGGGCCGCGCGCATGCAGGTGGTGATCACGCCCCTGTTGATACCGGGGTCCGCCCGCCTCCCGGGGCGGTTCGAGCGGGGTGTCACCCGCGCGAGTGGTCATACCGACGATGCGGCCTGGCGTATGTATCGGCGCCAGCCCACTGCACCATGCCGGAGGCGCCGAGAGCTTCCGCGGCCACGGGGCCTCTGGTACGGCTGACCTCTCGCCCGCCTCATATCTTCGTACTCGGCCTAGCCCTGGGCCATCGCGGAGTCCGCCGATGCCACAACGGTGCCGCCGCGGCCTATCGCCTGGGCTACGGGGCACCGCTCCCCCGCGATGGTGAGCCCTTTGGGCAACACGGGCCGGTAGGGCCTTGCGGTGCCAGGCTCCGGCTGCCCGCATGGAGTGGGGCTAGGCCGGAGCGGCGACGTCAAGGAGGAAACGCATGAATACACCCTGCTGGCCTGCCTTTTGCGGTCGTTCCGAGGGGATTCGTCTCCATGTGCGTGCGACGGTCTCGCGGAAGTCAGTGGCGCTTTCGGCGTCGGGCGCCGCGAGTTGGACCAGGACGTGGTCGGAAACTGGCGTTTCGCGGCGGCGGGCGGTCAGGGCGTCGTCGTTCGGCCTGGCGGGCAGAGGGTGCGGGGACGGCCCGGGGCGGTCTTCGTGCGGGTCGGCGAGGGCGGCAAGGATGATCTGCACCCTCTCGGCGAAGTAGGGGCCAGGCGCGGGGATTTCCAGGTCAGGGTGGCGACGGTATCCGTCGGTGACGGCCGCCGTGGCGTAGGACATGACGGCGAGGGTGGGCTCGCTGTAGGTGCGGTCGCTTTCGGCCGTCATCTGGGCCACGATGCGCAAAATTATGGTGGTGCTGGCTTGGCTCTCTTCCCGTGTGCCCGTGCCCTCGCCGGCCTGGTCGAGCCAGAAGCCTGCGGCGTGGTCATCGCCTTGTGCCCGGTGGTGCAGTGAGAGGCAGTGGCTGGCACCGCGCTCTCCTGCGCCGGCGGCGTACTGCCACCAGTAGCGGGCTCCGTCCTGGGCGCCGGCGAGGTGCAGCAGGCAGCCGAGGATCCAGGCACCGCGGGGGGCGGGAAGCTGGTCGGTGATGAAGTCGGTGAGCTGGGGCGCGGTGGCGTGGGCGACGGCGACTTCACACAGCGAGTGAAGGTGCTGGGCGGCCGTGTCGTCGCCCAGGTCGTCGGCGCTGGGGTGCGGCTGGGGAGGCGGGCTGGGGCAGGTGTCCACGTAGGGGACGGTGTCCGCGGGGATGCGGGGGTTCTTCAGGAGAGCGGCGCGGGCGAGGAGGTCATCGACGGTGGTCATATCGGGGTGATCACTCCCGGGCTGTGGGACGACGGAGCAGTTCCAGGGCTCCTCGTGCGTGGTGGTCGAGGGTGTGGACGTGGGCCGGGGACAGGCCGGTGGCCTCTTGAACCTCATGAGCGGGGAAGGCGCACAGGTAGCGCAGGACGATGACATCGAACTGGTCGGGGGGAAGATGGCTGATGGCGTCGAAGAACGCGGCGACTTCACTGATCTCGACGAAGCGAGCCACCGGCTCGTCGATTCGGCTCTGCGCAACCGTCATGAATGCGGCAGGCCGCAGGTCGGGCCGTCCGTCCGGGTGCCGCCTGACGCGGAGCAGCACCCGTGAACGCAGGAGCCGCCAGGCGGTGCGGGAGAGGTTGGGTCCGGCGGCTGCCTCGTCCCAGCCGGCCCAGAGGATGTCGAAGGCCTCATCGACGATCCGTTCGGGCCGCTCGATGTGCAGCAGCGCCTGGGCGTAGGAGATGTAGTACTGCTCCATCTTCTCCATGAAGCCGCGGTGTTCCACGGGCCGCTCCTCAGGCCCCAGGGGCTGGACAGCCTGGATGCTTCGGGTGATCCACGCGGTGGACTTGGCGGCTTCATAGGCGCCCGAGGTCCACAGGCGGCGCAGGGGCCAGGGGGGCAGACCCAGGGCGTGGACCACGCTGTAGGTGATCTCCCAGCTCGGGTAGTACTCGATGCCCCGCAGGAGAGCGGAGATCCGGGTCTTGGAGAAGCCGGACCGCCGCGCCACATCGTCGAGGGTGGCGCCGCAGACGGATATCTGGCGGCGCAGCCGTTCCAGCATCGCCTGGTGACTGGGGCCGATCATCTCCGACATCGGCTCTGCGCGACGGCCCCGCCGTGCGGGCCTGCACGCAGCCCCGGGTACCAAGGACAAGGGGGCGTCGGGGGTGTCTGCGGCAGGGGCCGGCTCGTCCTGCGGGCCGGAGGAGGGCGAGGACGTCATGGCTGCGGCTCCTCCGGCCGGGCCGGGGCGGGGGCCGGCGCCGTGCTGGAGCTGTGTACGGCGAAGGTGAGCTGCTGCACGAGCAGTCCGAGCGATGGCAGCAGCGCGAACACCGCGGCGAGTTGCCCCATAGCGGTCATCAGTGTGCTCCACGCGAGAACCGTGGCCAGAACGGCGAGGGTCCACAGCTTTCTACTGGGCATCGCACCTTCCCTGAGTTCGGGTTGAGGGGTCTGGAAGGTTCCTTCCACGGCGGTGCTCAGGCGCCGGGGAAGGAAGTGGTGCACAGCATGGTGCTCGCCACCGCCGACACTCAACGTGATCATGGAGTCACGGAACAAATACGTTCGAGGGGCCCCTCAAGCGGGAGGGAAGACGCCAACTGCCGCCACCGATAGACCAAAAGGGGCCCGCACTCGATCGCTTCTGATCGCCATCCTGCAATTGCACAGCAGCCGCTGCAGGCCGAGGCACCATGTAGAAGGACGCTCACGCCTGGCGTCGCACCTTCCCGCCTGGAAGGCCGCAAGGGGTCCTCGTGCTCAAGAACTGTGGAGGATCCCATGCCACTCCCGTCCGGCAAGCCGATGTCGCTGGACGGGAGTTGAAGGCCACCCCCGATGCCTCGACAACCGCCCGGAAACACGTCACTACGCCGGCACCGCTCGAGCCGTGCGTGAACGGCCGCCAGCCGCGGCGGCGGGCGGCCTCGTCGCGCTCGCCTGCGACCCGAAAACCGCCTTACGCCCATGCCATGGCGATGTCCCGACACAACCAGCACGTCGAACAGGAAAGCGGGCAACCCGCCTACCATCCGTGGCCGTGGCAGATACCTCCGATGAGCTGGCCAAGTCGGAACGCAGCGCCGAAGAAGCGCGAGCGCAGCTCGCGGGCCTGGCCGGCGAGGAGTATCAGGCGCAGTGGCGAAGCTGGTACGAGGCGGCTGCCGTCTTCCAGGCCGCCGTCACCGCGCACGCCAAAACCACCGGCCAGCCGCGGCACGAGGTCGAGCAGGCCGTGAAGAAGGCGGTGCGGCACGCCGACGAAGGCCCCGCGGAGTAGCCTCGACTACAGTCGACCGTCACGTCACCCGGTCAGTGCGCAAGATATGCACCCACGCAGTGGCTTCGCTACAGCTCCGGGACCTCGTGCAACGCCTGGCGGGCGGCACTGCGGAACTGCTCCTGGGTTTTCCGGTGGTCGCGCTCCCCCACATAAAGGTCGGCACCCCGCGCTACCTTCCCGCGCACCGCTAAACTCACGAGCAGCTCACGAGGTGACGCGGAGAAGACACCTGCTGAGACGGCGGCGGCGGCCGCATCACGCACGTCGGCCAGAGCGCTGTCGAACGGCCCGGCAACGTCGTCCGATGGCAGGACATCGCCATAGACGCGCAACAGATCCTGCCGTCCAACCTGCGACTCAGGCCTGTTAGCCCCGACGAGGCGCTGCCTCCACTTCCGCCAGTCCTCGAACCCTCCCTGACTCCTCGCCGTCATGAACGCCGCTTCCATGGCGGAGATAGTCGTAACCAATTCGGCGGCTGCCGCCTGCTGCCCGGCGGACCATGCCGGATCGGGGTGGTCCAGTGCCTCGACGCTCTGCGCGAGGTGGTCAGCGAAATAGCGGGCCATTTGCCACGAGCTCAGGCTGAGGACGACCTCCAGGGCGGCTTGCTGCACCTGGTCGGGTCCTTCGATCTCCACTGCGGCTTGAGCTTCTCCCAGTACCCGCTGAGCCTGGCTAGCTTCCTCTCGCGTCCCGCGAAGTATCGCTAGCTCCATGACGCGGACAGCGTCCAGGAACCGGCTGTAGACATCGCGTCGTGCCTGCCGCGCCTGCTGATCCATTACTGCCCGGTATTGCCCCTTGGTGGCTTGCTGGGCGGCTGCAACGGTGGCCTCCGCCTGTTCCCGCGCTCCTCGTGCTTGGATGCGGGCGGCAGCCAGCGGTCCAAGTATCCCGATTGCGACGCCGATCACGGCGCCTCCTGTGGCTATCAGCGCGGACATGATTTCGGGCTGCATGGGCGTGCCTCCTCTTCACAACGAGCCCAGAGAACGGCCGTTGCCGACAGGGCTCCACTCGCATTGTGTTGGGGCAGGCCCGCGTGTCATAGGGCGACAGCATCCACTCGTCCTGCTTGGCGGAGGCAACCAACTGAGGAACCAAGGGCAACACCCGACGAGGGCCCCGGGGAGTAGCCCAAGCCGCAGCCTGCACGAGCGCCGTCTGGGCTACCAGTCGATGAGGTTCACGACGTGGGCGCAGTGTGGATCGGAGTCATCATCTGCCCGGTACTGGTCCTCGTCGAGCAGCGACGGCAGGGAGGCGAGCAAGGCAGTGGTGGCGTGTGAGGGGCGCACGTCGACGGCGACAGCCTCACGGGTCTCTGCGGCGTGGAGGTATAGACGTAGTCGGTCCTCCTTGAGGAAGCAGAATCCGCGCAGCAGCGGGTTGGGCTTCTCGTCCGTGTACGGCTGTGCGAAGCAGCGGAGGATTCCGAGAGCGCGGTCATTCGTGGTGGGGCCCGGTGTGTCCAGGGCTGAGGGATCCACGCGGACGAGGACCATGCCCATCACCTGGCTGATGTGATCGCTTGAGTAGATGCGAGTACCGGTGACGAGGGTACGCAGAATAGCCGTGATGTCCTGCGCCGTGACTGTTTCGTTGTCCCATTGCAGAGGGATTTCGTAGGCGATGAAATCGTCCGGTGTGTAAGCGCTCGCTTCCCCCAGGACAACGCGGATGACCGCAGATGGCCCAGATGCGGGTAGGACGCCCCGGATGAAGTGTGTGCCGGTGACCGGTGCGTGGACATGGTGGAGCAGCAGGCGGGTGATGTCCGCCTGCTGCTCTACCATGTCGACGTGCGTGGATGTCATTGATTCACCCAATTAGGACACTTGTTGCGAGGCTGGTTCTTGCAGAACGCGTTGATCACGCCGATCTTCTGGCCTCGGCCTGCATCGTAGTCCCCATCGCTCGTCTTACGGGCCCACTGGACGATGACGACGATCTTCACGTGGCGGCTGCCGTTGATGGCGACACCGTAGTACTCGAGCCGTGCGCCGTTCCTCTTGTCGGGCTTTCCGTTGAGCGGCGCTTCGACGACCTTGCACTTCTTAATGTTGTGTTTGTGAGTGAAGTGGTTCCAGCCGAACTTACTGTTGCCGTAACGGGTCGGTATGTTCCTGCCTTCCCAGTCCTTCTACTTGCACCTGATGCGCTTGTTCCAGTCCGGAGCCGCCTGGGCGGGGACGGCAAGGCCAATGAGAAGCGCGCTTGCTGCGAGCGATGCCGTGGCTAATGTGGCGATTTTCTTCATGACTCGACCATGACATGCCCAGCAACTTCCTGTCCCCTGTTTTTTCGGGCCGTGGCTTGAATTGACGACCTGTTCGGGCCGGAATACGAACATCCTTGAAAGCAAAAACAATTCGCTCCCGCAGGCCAGCATCTGACCTGCTCCTCCAACCGGCTTCGCATGTTATGCAGATAACTGTCCGCTGAGACGACTTGACCTCGCCGCAGACCTGCTCCCCCCGGAACCCGAAGAGGGCTGCGAAGAGGTATCCGCGCCTTCAAGGGACTGGCCGCTGGAACTGGGGGCCGCACCGGGTGGGCGATGCCGGCCCGCTGCCCGAGCGGTGGTCACAGCTCCGCGCACCCCGTGTCCCGAGCGGCTGTCCAGCACCGGTGGAGAACCCAGTCAAGCGGCTGCCCCAGATCCGCGGTCCGCACGAGCACCGTCTCCGTCGCCAACCCGGGCGAAGAACTCCGCGCACTCACCCGGGTCGATGGCGTTGAACAGCCAGGGCGCAGTTCCCAGGGCGGATGCCGGGATGTGGGGGAACGCCATGCGGGTGCGGGCGGCGATCTCCGCAGAGCGGCGTACCTGAGGGTGCTTTTCGAGGAGTGCGCGGGGCTCGGCGGTGGGGGGGGTGCCCCTATCTCTTTGGTCAAGCCGGGTGAGGATGGTCGGCATGACGGATCCGGGGCGGTTGGGGCGGACGGCGGTGCATTATGCCGTGGTTGATGGGGATGGGGCTCGGTTGAGGGTGCTGCTGGCTGGCGGGGCGGACCCGGAGGCGGTTGACGCTTCTGGCTGGGCGCCGCTGCACTTCGCCGCGCAGGCCCAGGACCCTGTGGCCGCCGAGATCCTTCTGGCGGCAGGTGCGTCGGTCGACGCAGTGGATCGCCAGGGGAACACGCCGTTGTGGAAGGCGGTGTTCAGTTCCCGGGGCGAGGGCGCAACGATTCGAGTGCTGGTGGAAGCTGGCGCCGATCCCGATCTGGTGAACGGGCATGGAGTGAGCCCGCGGTCGCTGGCGGACCGGATCGCCAACTATGACGTGGCTGTCCACCTGCCGGGCGGCGAAGGCACCGCTTCCTAGGCCCTTCCTGCTGTCCGGGCAGGCTGGGTTTCATAGAAGGTTCCGTCGCGGAGCATGGCGAACAGGACGTCGGCCCGGCGTCTGGCGAGGCAGAGCAGGGCTTGCGTGTGGTGCTTGCCCTGGGCGATCTTCTTGTCGTAGTAGGCCCGGGAGGCCGGGTCGCAGAGGGCGGCGAACGCGGAGAGGAAGAAGGCCCGTGTGAGCTGTTTGTTTCCCCGTCTGGAATGCTGTTCGCCGCGGATTGAAGACCCAGAACTGCGGGTTGCCGGGGCGAGACCTGCGTAGGCGGCGAGGTGGCCGGCGGTCGGGAAGGTGCTGCCGTCGCCGACCTCGATCAGGATCCGGGCTCCGGTCCTGACGCCGACTCCCGGCATGGACGTCAGGACTTTCGAAAGAGGGTGGGCCTCCAGGAGTTCCTCAATCCGTCCGGCCAGCAGCTTGCGTTGGTCAAGGACGGCCGTGAGCGAGGCGGCGAGGCTCGGGACGATCAGCGCGGCCGCCTCGGTCCCGGGAACGGTGACGGTCTGCTCGTCCAACGCGGCGAAGATCTCCTCGACCAGCCGCTCGGCCATCCTCGGTGCCTTCGGCCGCAGCAGCGTGATCAGCCGACGTCGGTCGGCCTTGCGGATCTGGGCCGGTGACCCGAACCGCTCCAGCAAGGTCAGGACGGCAGGGTGCTGCAACCGCGGTCCTAGGACCCGTTCCAGCGAGGGATGGATCTGGGTCAACAAGCCGTGCAGTCGGTTGGCGACCCGGGTCGCCTCGCCGGCCAGGTCGTCGTCGAAGCCGACGATCATCTCCAGCTCGGCGATCGTCTCCTCCTGGCCGCCGATGGCCCGCAGCGTGTGGGGCATTGCGCGGGCCGCGTCCGCGATGATGAACGCGTCCTTCGCATCGGTCTTCGCCTCACCGGGATAGAGGTCGGCGATCCGTCGCATCGTTAGGCCCGGTAAGTAGGCAACCGGGCAGCCCATGTTCCGCGCGACCGCCAGCGGCAGAGCCCCGATCGAGGCCGGCTGGTCGACCACGACCAGCACCGTCCCGTGCTTGACGAACAGCTTTCGGAGCTTGGGTTCGGTGTTGGGCAGGCGCTTGTCGAACGCCTTCTTCCCGGCCGGGGTGACGGCGGTGGCGTGGTGTTCGCCCTTGCCGACGTCCAGACCGAGGAAGACGTCGATGTCGCCGGTGTCGATCACGTGCAGGCCCCCTCCGCTCACGCCTTTCGTCCGGCCTCGCCTCGGCACCGAGCTGCCACATCCACGTTACGGAGAGCTCTTCCGGCCTGGGTGAAGCCGGTGCTCAAGCCCCTCATCAGCGGTCCGTCGATGCCTCCGGACCCGGTGACACCACCCCCCAATTCATCAACAACAAGGGGGGGGGGAAGTCATGCCGGACCCAAAGGCCGGAGGCCCCATTGCGGAGCCACGAAAAAGGTAACTGTGATAGTCGACCTGCGGCCCGGGTTGGGTTGCTGCCAGGCTGGCGTTGGCGTTCCGGCATGACCCGAACGAGTGCCTTATCGGCCAGGTCGCGGCTTCTATTGGCGGGATGCTGGAGACAAGGTGATGCGGCGGTGCAGCTCCTGAGGAACAGCCTTCCCCTCCCCGTCGGGCATGGATTCTCATGCCTTCTCAGGAAGCGGGGCGAGGGTGAGGAGACCGCATCCGTAGGCTTTAGCTGGCCCCATGCCAGAGAGGAGCGTCCGGGCGAGATCTACAGGCTCGGTGACCCGGAGGGTGCCGCTGAAGGTGGCGGTCTGGACGGTGACCTGACGTCTGACTGGCTTCCCGTCCTTGAGGACGGGTTGCCCGTCCTCGGTGTCCGTCTTGCTGAAGACGCGCCGCTCGGAGCTGGTGACACTGGCGTCCAAGGCGGTCTCAAGGTTGCCGTCTGGCGGATCGATGAGCGGGAGGATGCTGGGCACTGCAGGCGCCTGGGCGGGGAGTTCACGCAGTTCGAAGCCGTGCTTTCTGGCCTTGTTGGTCAGCCATGCGAGCTGGTGCTTGGCTGTGTGCTGTCCGAGGCGGAAGCCGCGTCGGCGCTTGTCTTGTGCTTCGGCTTCTGCGGCGATTCTCATCTGGTTGGGGCTCATTTTGTGCGGTGTTTTGGTGTTCTGGACGGGTGAGGCCGTGAGACGGAAGGCGTACTCTTGCCCGGCTGCCAGTTGGGCCAGCAGAGGCGTGTAGTCGGCGATTGCGGGTTTCACGCTGGGGTCATCGATGAGCCATCCGGCCTGTTCAGTCAGGTGTGTCCAGTCTGGCTGGATTTGGGTGACGGCGTACAGGTAGGGGCGGTGGGGGGTGTCGGCGTCGACGCGCCACAGGGTTCGGCCGGGTTCGGTGTGCCAGGCGACAGCACCTTGGACGGCGGCGTGCATGGCCTGGGGGGATTTCAGGAAGCGGCGTGCGCCTTCGCGCAGGGGGGCGATGGGGATGCGGGAGAGGTAGGCCATGGGGCGGGTCACCATCCGAGGAGGGCGAGCGGGTCATGGCCGCTCTGCTGGTCGGTGTCAGGCTCGGGGTCCCATCCGGTGGCGATGGGGATCTGAAGGACGCGTACGCGCCGGGTGGTGTGGCGGGTGGTGCTGGTTTGCGAGGTAAAGGGCTGGTCGGTTCGGCGGATGTCACCGGCCTCGTCCTCGACCTCGGCGTGCAGGTGGATGATGGGGGGGCTTTGCGGGCTTCTTTTCACCGTGCTGGTGTGACCAGACGTTGCGGGCGTACGGCGAAGCGAGCCAGGGCTGGCGAGCGAGCGCCTCGTCCAGGGGCAGGTTGGCCACGCACAGGCGCAAGGGAAAGGTGGGTGGGCAGGATCGACGGCCGAGGCTGAGTGGGTAGACGGGGTTCGCTACGGCCGCAGCGGCATCTTCGATGCGTTGGGTGGGTCCTTCGAGGGCGACGAGGAAGGTGGCGTCCTGGAGGTAGAAGCGCTCGGAGGTAAGGGTGTACTTGGGCGGTGAAGTGGCGGTCTGGATGCCTTTGGCGTTGACCTTTGCTGCGGGCAGGGGCTTGCCGCGGTAATCCGAGGCGATGTGGAAATCGCGCAGGAGGGTGCCGGGGAGGTCGACTCGGACACCCATCTGGAGGTGGGCGAGGTCCCCGAGGGGGGTATCCCGTTCATGGCCGAGGGCGGCGGCCAGCAGGCCGATCACCCCGGATTTGGTGGGTAGGGGCTGCGTGTGGCGGCGTTCGACCTGGCCACGGTGGTCTCCCCATGCCTGCACAGGGGCGGCCAGGCGCAGCAGGAGGGTGCGGGTGTTCACGCGGTCTCCTGGTCCTGGACGAGGGTGCGCAGGCGGTCGGTGAGCTGGTCAAGGAGGGCGGGGAATGCCTGCGGTTCACCGAATGCGGCACTGAGTGCGGTGGTGGTGTCGGGGTCGTCGGTGAAGTTGTGGGTGATGCCGGTCCACAGCGCGGGGGCGCCCCACTGTGCGGCGATGGTCTGGTATTCGCGGGCGAGAGCGCGTGCGGAGGGCGCGGCGTAACCGCCGGTACGGGTGGTGACGGGCTTTTCGAAGGCGGTGACCAGGTTGACGGGCTGGTCGGTGCGCAGGTTGAGGGCGACGAGCTGGGGCATGGTGCGGTGTCCGAAGGAGTTGCCGTAGCCGGCGGGCATGGAGCGGGTGAACGCCTGGACGAAGGCGGCCGCCGTCTCGATGGCCTTGACGGGGTTGCTGAGGTTCGCGTTGAGCTGGTGGAGGCCGACGGTGGCGTAGCGGTAGAAGGTGGCGGAGTTGAAGCCGATGCGGCCCATCATTCCGGCGCCTGTCTCTGATTTTTCGTTGCGGTCGTCGACGGCGGTGTACCAGTCGAATTCCAGCTCGGCGGCGTGCGTGGCCAGGGCGCGGGCGACCTGGCAGGCGGCGTCGACATTAATGCCGGGGACGTCGGCGACCATGCGGCCGAGAAGGGCGACATCGATGGGATGCCCTGTGGTGATGGCATTGTGGACGTCGAGACCCTTCAGTTCGTCCTTGAGCAGCTTGTCCTCCAGCCCGGCAAGGGTGTGCGCCCGGTCGGCGACGAGGTCGACGAGCTGCTCGAGCTGCCGCTGTCCGTAGAACAGGAGGTAGGCGGTCTCGGCGGCCTTTTTGGTCGAAGCGGTCACGCCGAGCGGGATGAGCATGGCGGCTGCGACGCGGGCGGCAGGCTCCTCCTTCAGGCCGGTGCGTGCGGCGAGCCGGTCGGCGAGGTCCGCGGCGATGCGCTTGGTGCGGGTGCCGAGGTCGTCGGCGTTGATGCCGAGTGTGGTGAAGGCCATGCGGGTAGCGCGCTTCCAGGCCTGGGATGAGGCGCGGGGGCGTCGGACACCGCCGTAGATGGCTTCCTTGGGGCTGCCGGCGTCGTCCCGGTTGAGGTTGGCGGGCGGGGTGGTTTGCAGGATGTGGATGTCAATGAAGGCGCGGCGGATCAGCGTGATGGACATGCTCATTTTCCTTGCGCAGTGGTCGGGTCGGGTGGGGTGCTGCTGTGCTGGGGGCGGTCAGGGGCGGACGGGGTCCTCTTTGACGTAGGCGTGGTAGTCGCTGCCCCACGAACGGATGACGCGGGAGCGGCCGTCGGGCCAGGGCCACGCCTTGAGGTCGGCGAGGAGCTGGGTGTAGTCGATTGGCTGGGAGATCACGGAGAGCTGGCTGAGCAGTCCGCGCAGGTGGAAGAAGACCGCGTTCTGGCTGCGGGCCTGGGCGGCGGCGGACATGCGGCTGGCGACAGCCTCGGTGCTGAACCGCTCGTGCAGGGCGCGTACGGCGGTACCGAAGCGGATGCCGCTGTGGTGCATAAGCGTGGTCTTGGACTGCTGGTGCATGGCGAACAGAGCGAGCGTCATGTGCTCGGCCGCCTGGTCGTCGCTCACTTCGCCACGGCCGGCGAGCCGGCCGTCCACAGGGGTGCGGTAGAAGCGCCACATCTGCGGTGCGGTGCCGGCGGCCAGGGTGAGACCCAGATGCAGGGCTGCCAGGTCACCACCGGGGGGCAGTTCCCCTGCTTTGGTGCCCTGGGGGGTGTAGTCCTCCCAATACCAGGGCCGGCGTTTTGGACCGGGGCCCGGGGCGGTGGGGGCAGGGGTGGTGTCGGTCATGCGGCGTCCTCCGCCTTGTGGCCAGAGGTGTCGGAGTAGAGGTAGGTGAGCGTTTTACGCAGGTCGGCGTGGAAGAACCGCTCCGCTTCGGCCTGCCGGAAGACGAGGGTCTTCCCGGCCGTGTTCTCACGGGTGCGACCGGTGAACGCTTTGCTGGGCATCGACCGCAGGAGGCTGTCTGCCTCCTTGCGGGCGATCCGGTCAAGGACCTGTTCGTAGGCGTGATGGGCGCGGGTGAGCAGGTCGCTGTCCGGTGCGCGCTGGCACCCGGCCAAGAAACGCCGTACGTAGGGGTCGATGGTGTGCAGGATGCGATCGCCTGCCCTGGCACCTTTGCCGGTGAGCGGCGCCTCCCCGCCGACGGCCTGCAGCAGATGCTGGTGCAGGCCGGTAACGGCCCGGGCGATCGTCTCGGCCTGGAAGACCACTTTCAGGATGTGTTCCCGCACGTCGCTGTCGGCGGCGAGAGCCGCAACCGGCAATGGGATGCCGTCCCCCAGGACGTCCTTGACGATGGAGGATTGCGTGCCGTATTCGATGCCGGACAGGGCGATCCGCAGGGGGTAGTCGTCCGGCAGGTCCTCGTCTGCGAGGGCGTCGGCGACCTGGGTCAGGAGCAGCGAGGTTTCAAAGTGCTTGCTGCCGTCCCGGTGCAGGGTGACCAGGGCTTCCAGCCCGCGCCATGCGGCGACTGAGGGCCGGTGCCGCCGCGGGTAGACAAATTCTTTCTTCTTTTCGGTCTTCTTGCTCCAGCAGGTCCGCGGCTCGGTGTCGGGAGTGGGAGCGGTGGTGCAGCGGTCGCCTGCGGCAAGGATGATCTGCCGGACGACGAGGTCGCCCGACTCCGTCTGCTCGGGCAGGAGGCGGATGCGGCGGGACGGCCACGTCCAGCGGTGGAGGATTCCGGTACACGGGCGGGAAGACCAGAGCTGATTCTGCGGCTCACGGTCCCACTGGGGCAGATCCCCCGCGGGCAGGGGATTGCAGGGAAGATTGAGCAAAAGGGTCTCCAGCTCGGTGCGCCCGATCACCTCGACCACACCCAGTGAACCCAGAAGGCCCGTCTGGTTGCCCGCCGTCTTTCCGGCTTTCGCCTGCGGATCGCTGACTGCGGCGGCCTTGATCCCGGCGGTGTCCCAGCACTGTGCGTGCAACATCCACCGCACCGCCTCAGCCGGCGTGAGCGGTAGCGGGTCCCCGTCGGTCCGCCCGCTCCACAAGGGGACGTTGTTGCCGGAATCGATGACCGGCACCAGCAGCGATGACGGTTTCGTCTCGCCTTTGGCGTGGCTCAGGCCTGCGGCCTGTCCGAAGGGCCGTACCTCGTCGAACAGCCGGAACCGGTCGAGACGCTCATCGAGGTAGCGGTCGATCGCCCGGAGCTGCTCCGGGGAGAAACGGCCGGCCTGCAGCGTGGCGGTCCAGGTGTCATAGGTGAGCGTGTCGGCCAGGGCGTGACGCACGACCGGAAGCAGGACCTGCGAGCGGATCGCCGGTGCCACCGTCGGCAGGTCCCCGAGCAGGCCGGTGAGTTCGTGGCTGCGGTGCAGGTACTCGCGCAGCGGCAGGTCCTTCGAGGCGGTGACCTGAAGCCATCCGAGTTCGTCGACCTCCGTCATCCGCCGGGATCTGACCGCGGCCTACCGCAACACCCGCACCACCAACGGTTCCTGGGGGGTGGCGCCAGTGGGCGAGCTGATGCTCCTGGCCGAGCAGCAGCGGCCCTACACACCCGGCGAGGCCGCCGCCTTCTTCGCCACCCTCACCCGGCTCCACCATGAGCTGCCGCAGTACCGGGCCGACTTGGCCCAGATCGCCATGCTGGCCAGGCCGCTGCTGCCCGCCGAGCTGCAGCCGCCTGCGCTCGCCCACGCCGTTGTCGACGTGCCGCTGCCCGTGCCCGCACCCGGTGGCGGTTACTGGCCCTCGAACTCCTTGGCGCGGGCTGCGTATCGGGCCGCGATCGCATCGATCTCATCGGCTTCGGCATCCTCAAGTGCCTGCCGGTCGGCGGCGCAGGCCGCCAGGAGGTCGGTCAGATGCTTCAGACGCTGCGCATCGGGCGCCGGGGCCCGGCGCTCCGCGATGATCTGCTGGGAGTACCAGGTGCTCACCTGCTGTACCAGCTTCTCAGCGGCCTGGCGGTTCACGTGCTCAGACAAATCGCTCTTCCTTCTCGCTCGGGGCCATAAAGGCGCCATTGTCCCTGTCCCCAGGCTGCGCCGTCCGCGCGGCCGACCTGGCCCTTCAGCTTGACTCTGCCGGGGATCTTGGAGCAGCCGCGGCAACTGCCCAAGGCTCGCGAGGGCTTCGGCCGAGATATCTCGCGCTGGCCGAGGCAGTTCTGGAAGGCGGTCGTCTGATGCTGTGCGGCGGGCAGCTGGTATTCGAGGGCGGGGACGGCGAGCCGCCGCTCGTGCGGCGCACGGGAAAGAAACGCCGAGCAACGTGGCGTGACGGGCTCAGCTGAGGCAGACAGCGCGGGAACCCCGCAGGAAGCTTTCAAAGGCCAACTACTTTACTACAAAAATAAACATAAGTCGTGATCTATGTCATGTTGATCATGCATGCATATGCCATTAATATCCCCCTTAAGGTTTCAATGAGGACTCTCACAGGGGGGTACATGAACAGGGCACGCGTCGCCTTTGCAGCCGTAGCGACAGGCGCTATCCTTTCGTCACTCGCAATGCCGGCAACAGCCGCATCCGATAAAGGGGACTTGTCACCCCAAAAATCGAAGTCCTACGTGATCAAGATGACCGAGCACTCCGAAATACGGTCAGTCGTAAAGGGGCAGACGGCGAAAACGAAGAGCATAGGAGCTACGCACTTCTTCACGCCTCAGAATCCCGACTATCGAGGCAATGACAGGAGCGGTCACTTTACCGGTCAGGTTCATTACAATTCGCGCAGGATGTACTTCGCCTGGGGCTACAAGCTTCACAAGCAAATTTCAGCCCCGGCTACAGGCCCTATGCACGAGAAGGCTTTTGCAACAAAGAATGGCCGGAAGTTCGGTTACTCTGATTCCCATCCCTCAGTTCCCGCTTCCTACACAGTCCACTCGTCCTTCAAGGTCTCGACCGGAAGCTATAAGCTCACCATCGATGAAAACTTCCCCATCCCTCGCGGGAAGAGGTATGTCCACACCACGTTTGATTTTGTAGTCACCCTGGTGTGACATTTTCACTGAACTCCGAGCTTTAAAATAGACTTAGGGCGTGGCGGCTGGACCGCCACGCCCTAGCGTCTACTCACCCGCCATATCGACAGGATGACGATGTCACAGCTAGAAGAATTGACACGCCTAGTACTGCACGACCTTCTTCGCGGTCAAGCTATCGAAGACCCGGTGGTGACGTACACCGACTCAGAGGATGAGGGGTATGTAGAGGTTCTTGTGCAGGATCGGCACGGAATGGGAGTCGGTTTCCTGGTCAACGTTTCACAAGGCAAAGCCGATATTCTCTATACTCTCGCAGACAAGCTTCCAGACGCATTTGTCGAGATTTACCACGTTGGTGTGCCTGTGGTTCCGGGAACCTCTCGGCCCGCGACCCCACGGATCGTAGATGGCGTAGCCGTATGGGGAGACCCCAGCGAAGCGTCTGACTGGACATGCCCAGTCGGTGAGTACCTCTAGCTTGGTTCAGTCCCACCAGCGGTTATCGGTCTGCCTGCATCCCCATGGTGCCGGCCGCCGGTTGTGCGGCGTAGATTGACGCCAAGTGATCATCGTTGGGGGGACCGTAGCCGATGACCGATCTGCGTGCGCTGTTCAGCTCGAACGACCCTTTCGGCTTCGACGCCGACGAGGCGTTCACCAACTGTCATCTCCAGTGGGACCTGGTCTCCCCGCGCGCTGGATGAGCACCTGCGGCACATTAGGGCGCCCGCCTTCGACGTCGAAGACCTTCAAGCGCCCCGCACCAACCTCATCGTGTTCCACGGCGTGGGCGGCGTCGGCAAGACCACCCTGCTGCGCAAGCTCGAGGCCGCGCTCACCGGCGCCGAGCAGCGGCCCACCCAGTGGGGCAGCCCGGCCTGGGCAGGCGAGACGCTCCTGCCCATCCGCATCGACCTGGCCCGCGCGGCGTCGGCCGGCTCGGACTTCGAACGCGTCATCCTCACCATCCGCCTCGCACTCGCCGGAGCCATCGGCCGCCCTCTGCCCTCCTTCGACGCGGCGCTGCGCCAGTACTGGGAACAGGTCCACCCCGGCGAACCGATCGAGGCCTACGTACGCCGCACCGGACTGATGGGCCGCTTCTCCACCCCGCTGCCGCAGCAGATGCAAGGCGCGGTGAGCGAGGTCGCCGGAGCGCTGCAGCTGCCCGGCCTGGTGGGCTCCGCAGCCGGCCAGGTCACCACGGCGCTCGTACAAGCGCTGCGGGACCGGCGCGAGCGCGCACAGGCACTGGCCGGCTGCGCCCGGACCGTCGCCCTGCTGGAGGCGCCCTGCGACCTGGAGGCACTGAGCTTTTACCCGCATCTGCTGGCCTGGGAGATCAGCCGCCTTCCGACGAAGAAACGCCTCGTCCCGGTGATCCTGTTCGACACCTTCGAGGACACCGGCGACCGCCACCGCGACCTGGAACGCCTACTGCAACGCGTGGTCTGGCTCATGCCGAACGCCTTCTTCGTCATCAGCGGGCGCAGCCGCCTGCAATGGGCCGACCCGACCCTGCACGGCCAGCTCGACTGGACCGGTCCCGCAGCCTGGCCCGGTCTGGCCGCCCCGACAGGCCATACCCCGCCCCAGATCGGCGGGCACACCGGCGCCGGGCAGCATCTGGTGGGCGACTTCTCCGACGAGGACTGCGACGACTACCTCGCCCGCCGCCTCACCCAGGACGGCCAGCCCCTGATCGACCAGAGCATCCGCGCCGTCATCACCGCACGCTCCCACGGCCTGCCCCTCCACCTGGACCTGGCCGTCGCCCGCTTCCTAAAGGTCCGCCGCTCAGGCACCACCCCCAGCGCCGACGACTTCAACTGCACTTTCCCCGCGCTCATCGCCCGCACCCTGTCCGACCTGACCAGCGACGAACGCCACGTCCTGCGTTCGGTCTCCTTGCTGGACGCCTTAGACCTCGACCTGGCCAGCCGCGCCGCCAGCCTCACCCACCAGGCCCCCGCCCGACGCCTGAGCGAACGCCCGATCGTCACCCACGACCCCTACGCCCTGTGGCCCTACCACCTCCACGGCGCGATCCGCTCCGCCCTGCTTTTGGCCGACCGGGCACCAATGTGCGGGCGGTCATTCACGGCACTCGGTCACAGGTCCGGCAAGAGGAGCCAGACCTCGGAGAAGGCAAGGCCGTGCTCGTGGGTCACTGCCCCGCACGGGCAGCCCAGCGAGATCAGGCGCCAGTCGCAGGTCACCGTCCACGGGCCGGCCTTACCCCCGCATGCCGGGCAGCCGATGGTCTCCGCCGTCCACACCCCGAAAGCGGGTCTACCGTAACGACGGAAGTGGCCCGCGTACCGGACCTGCCAGGGCTCGACCGGGGGCGTGAGCGGGACGCTCCCGGGTGGGCTCGCCGAGGCCAGCACGGCGAACAGTTCGATCAGATCGGGAAGCAGGGCCTCGCCCACCTCTGTTGGTGGCACGGCCGGGCCGTCAGCCGTTCCCACCGGGGTCCCGTATCTCGGGGCCGCCGCTGCGGGCGGTGGGTTAGGGGTGGTGTGCCAAGGCAAGAAGGCGCGGGCGACGGCGGCCAGGAGGGCGGCTGCGGGCGGGCTGACTGCGCCTGCGTCGAGGTGGTGGATGGTGGTTCGCAGGATGCGTTGGAGGCGCCGGTCCCGGTCCGTGGCCAGCGTCTGCGTGGTCGCCGCTGCCCGCCGGGTTGGGAGCGGGGCTGTGAGGCGGGCCAGGACGCGCGCTGCTGCTTCGGAGTCCGCCGCGGCAGGGCGCCATTCCCCGGCGACCAGGAGCTGCCGTGCCCGCCCGGCCTCACGGGTCAGGGCGCGCGTCTGCAACATGGCCCCCTCTCCCCTTCCCTCGTTCGTCACTGCGACGTATCCCCGCCCTCTACGAGCGGGACCATCCCCGCAGGCGCGGGGAGCACCTAACGAAAATTGTAAAGCCGCAGGTCAAAAAGGGACCATCCCCGCAGGCGCGGGGAGCACGACACCGTGACCATGCGCGGATACGCCTACCGGGGACCATCCCCGCAGGCGCGGGGAGCACCCGCCAACGGTGTCATCAGCACCGGTCTTGATGGGACCAGCCCCGCAGGCGCGGGGAGCACCCCTAGAGGGCCGGGTCGTGAGTCGATCACCGGGGACCATCCCCGCAGGCGCGGGGAGCACTGCGTCTGCGCACCGCTCTTGGCCGCGTTCTGAGGACCATCCCCGCAGGCGCGGGGAGCACATGGCTTGCCAATCAGGAGCCGATCAGCGGGTGGGACCATCCCCGCAGGCGCGGGGAGCACCCCCGGCCCCCGGCGCCCCCGGCCGGTTACTGGGGACCATCCCCGCAGGCGCGGGGAGCACCAGCTGACCGACATCTACTGGGGCGACCCGGCGGGACCATCCCCGCAGGCGCGGGGAGCACGGCAAGGAGACCTCCAGGGCGAAGCCGCTGCCGGGACCATCCCCGCAGGCGCGGGGAGCACGCCGGTGGTCGAGGGCGGGGCGGTGGCGGTGCGGGACCATCCCCGCAGGCGCGGGGAGCACGTCGGGGTGGACGACGTAGAGGATGTGGGCGCGGGACCATCCCCGCAGGCGCGGGGAGCACCAGGCGCCCAAGAGGGCGGAGGCGGTGCGCGCGGGACCATCCCCGCAGGCGCGGGGAGCACGTGTCGAGGTGGTCGGAGAAGAAGACGTGCGTGGGACCATCCCCGCAGGCGCGGGGAGCACAGGTCCTTGCGGGCTGCCATGCGCAGCGGCGCGGGACCATCCCCGCAGGCGCGGGGAGCACAAGTCCGTCGAGCTGCACCCGCTCGGCGGTGCGGGACCATCCCCGCAGGCGCGGGGAGCACATGGGGACCGTACTCGCGGCGTACTGGGGGCCGGGACCATCCCCGCAGGCGCGGGGAGCACCTACCCGAAGAGCCTCGCCGAGCGCGTCTTCACGGACCATCCCCGCAGGCGCGGGGAGCACTTGGGGAAGTCGGGGAAGACCTTTCCGGGGTCGGGACCATCCCCGCAGGCGCGGGGAGCACACGTCGCGGGTGATGTCCACGGCCCCGGCCCGGGGACCATCCCCGCAGGCGCGGGGAGCACCGGCCGGGCTTGCCCTGGGCGAGGACGCCGATGGGACCATCCCCGCAGGCGCGGGGAGCACACTGCCCGACCTGCTGTTTTCTCAGACTGAGAAGCCGATTCGGAGCAGTTTCTCTGAATCGGGCCAAAGCGACGAATAGCCTGAAGTGGTCATCCTCTGCCGAAGCGGCGACGTTTTGCAGCATTGCTCCAGCCGGGGTTTGGCGCGACAGAATCTTGTGGAGGCTTTTTGTTTGGCCGGTGGATTAGGGTCAGGCCTTCATGGTCTGTTGGGTGCCAGGCATGGTCATGGGTACGAAAAGTGAAGCCCTGCTCGTTGTTAGTGGTGTGGGCGAGCAGAGCGCGGCCCTGGCCCGCGTATCGCTGGACCTCGTTCCACAAGACGTCGCGCACCCGAGCGGAGGGGTCGCCGATGAAGACACCTGCGGAGATCTCGAGAAGCCAGCGGGTGAGGAATCCGCGGAGTCCGGGTGGGCAGGTGGTGAGGACGATGACGGTCACCAGATGACCGCCTCTTCGGCGTCTGTGGCAGGGTCCTTGGAGCCGTAGTTCACTCCAGCTGAGACTTCGTGGCCCTGGTCGGTCTGGAGAGTCACGCGGTCCTGTCCGCTGAGTTGGTCATCAGCCGCAGTTTGGGTATCGGGCAGCAGCAGATACTTGATGTCGTTGACACAACGATCAAGCAAGCCGGTCTCGTTGATGCGGTCGCGCAGGCCGCGGCGGGTTCGAGGACCCACATCCTCGGGCCCCTCGGCTGCGGTGTCGAAGGCGAGCGGGATGCCGATCTCCGTCTTGTAGAGGTCTGCGATATCCAGCACGAAGGAGAGTTCGTGCCCGGAGTGGATGAATCCGAGTCCGGGGCTGCAGCCGAGCGAGGCGACGACGGCGTGGGCGATGCCGTACATGCACTGGGCTGCGGCCGTAATGGCTTGGTTGACCGGGTCGCCGCTGCCGAAGTCGCCCGGGATGTATTTCCTGCCGTGCCAGCGGACGCCGGTGCGGGCCGCCTGGGCGCGGTAGCAGTCTTTGACGCGGTCGCCTTCCCGTCCCAGGAGTTGCTGGCGGGTCAGGCCATCTGGATCCTCCTCGGGAAAGCGCAGTTTGTACATGGCGCGTGCGACAGCGAGGCGACTGCGACGGCTGGCCCATTGGGTGGCTTGGGCCTCGACGAGACCGGCTGAGCGGCTCAGGGCTCTGCCGCCGGCGTAGTAGCGCACGCCGTGCTCGCCTACCCAGGCGACTGCCGCTCCGGTATCGCCGAGGACGCTCATCGCCTGGTGAGTGATGCGGGTGCCGGGGCCGAGCAGGAGGGTGGCGATGGTGGCGGAGGGGATGTGGGTGGTGCCGTCGGCGTCCTCGACGGTGAGGGCGTTGGCGTCACGGTGGATGGTGCATCGTTCCAGGTAGATGAAGGAGACCCGCTCTCCGGTGCGGGTGAGGTGACGCGGGGTAAGGGCAGCCCGCTTGCCGACTGTCGCCATTTCCTCACTTCCCGGGTACTGAAGATGTAGGGACGGGGGCGAGGGTCATGAGCCCGCAGCCGTACGCCTTGGCCTTGCCCAGTCCTCGGGTGAGGGTGCGCCGCAGGGCGTCGGCATCAGTGACTTCGAGGCGTCCGTCAAAGGTGACCGTCACCACTTTGACGCGGTGGGCCGGTGACCTGTCGCCCCGGGACTTGGCGAAGGAGAGGGCGCGTTCGTCGCGGACGGTCAGCTCGTACCGGTCTCCGTGGTGGGGGTGGTCGTGGTGAGTGCTGCCGCCGGGCAGCAGCCGTTGTTCGTGCGCTTTTTCCATGATGTGGAATCCCGCGTGTTCCTGGCGTTTGGGGTCGAGGAGCCAGGCCTGCTGATGGACGGGGGTGAGGTGTGCGGTGCGTTTGGTGCGTTCGCCGTCCTTGCGCCGGATGTGGTGTACCGGGTTGGCGGTGAGCCGGAACTGCCAGATGCTGCCTGCGGTCAGGCGGTTGAGGAAGGGGGTGTAGGGGCGGCTCTGCCAGCCGGGGGTGTCCGGACTGTGGGCGGCGGGCCAGCCGGCCTGCTCTACGAGATGGGTCAGGTCCGGCTGTTGTGGGCTGACGAGGTAGAGGAAGACCTCGGCTGTGGCGTTGTGGTCAAGACGCCACAGCACTCTGGGGCCGTCACCGGTGCCTGTCGCGTTGGTGGGCAGCAGGTAGGGAAAGGAGGCCATGACAGCCGCGTGCAGGGACTGGGGTGAGGACAGCAGGCGGCGGGCACCAGGCCGTGCGGTGTTCACACGGAACCGGGTCAAGTACATCAGCGGGCCTCCTCCGTTACGGCGTCGAACGGGTCGTGGTGCGGTACTGGGCGGGTGGCGCCCGGCCCGCAATGGACGGCCGCTGCACGCGGATTGTGCATCTCCACGGTGGTGCTGACCAAGGGCCGCAGTGCGTGACGCCGGTGTGCGGCGGCGAAGCTCAGGGGCTGATCGCGCAGGGTTTCTCCGTGCTGTTCACCTGGTCCGGGCTCCCGTAGAACGGTCAGGGAGACAGTGGGCTCTTTGCGGCGCAGGCGCTGGTACCAGTCGGCGGCCTGCCAGGGTTCGTCGTGCAGGGCCTGGCGGAGGGAGGTGTCGTGGACGGCGAGCTCTACGGGGAGGGACGGCGGGCAGGATCGCCGGCCGAGGAAGAGGGGGTGCGCGGGCGCGCGCAGGGCGGTGTCGAGTTCATGCAGGAAGGCGCGGTCGCCTTCCAGTGCGGCGACGAAGACGGCGTCGGCGAGATAGAAGCGCTCGGACAGCGGCATGGATTTGCCGGTGACCGCGTGGTGGGCGGTCTGGAAGTCCCGTAAGCGGGTACCGGGCTGGTCGATGCGGACGCCGAACCGCAAGGAGGCCAGGCGGGCCAGGGCGGTGTCGTCGCTGCGGTCCAGGCCTTTCGCTGCGGCGAGCATCCCGATGACGCCGCTCTTGGTGGGGGCGGGCTCGGTGGTGCGGCGCACGAAGCGGGCCGATGCCCCCCAGGCTTGCAGGGGGCCGGCCAGCCGCAGGATGAGGACGCTCATGCGGACTCGTCCAGGCGCTCGGCGACGGCCTGGCCGACCGCTTGGACCAGGTCGCCCAGCCGGTGGGCCTGCGTGCCGAGGCCGGCAAGCGGCTCGGTGTTGGAGCCGACCCGCAGCACCCACGTCAGGGTGGTCTTCTCGTCGCCGTAGGTGCCTTCCACGTCCGCCGCGTACTGCGTAAGGCGGGTCACCGCTTCCCGCAGGTGCCCTCCTTGGGCGGTGACGGGTTCCTCGAATGCGGCGACGTAGCTGATGGGACGGGTCGTGCGCAGTTTCACGATCACAGCGTCGGGGAGGGTGTGGTGTCCGAACGTGTTGATCTTTCCGGTCGGCAGCGACTCCAGGAAGCTCTGCACGAACGCTTCAACCGCGCGCCGCACGGGTGCGGTACGCGCTTCCTCCTCGCGCAGCCCTTCGCCGAGGTTCTTGGCGAGCTGGTGGACGCTGAGCGCCGCGTAGCGGTAGAGCGTGGAGGAGTTGAAATCGATGGTGCCAATCATTCCGGCGCCCGATTCGGCGTCGGTGTTCTCGTCGTCCACGGCCGTGTAGTAGTCCGACTCAGGCTCGACGCGGTGCACGCTGATGGCGTGGGCGACCTGAACGGCGGCATCGACGTTGAAGTCGGCGGAGTCGGCCACCATGCGGCCGAACAGCGCGATGTCGACAGAGTGCCGGGTATCGGCGATCTCCCGAGCACGCGCTTTGTGGTTCTTGTCCTTGAGGTAGGTCTTGATGTCGGGCGCGCCCTCGACGGCGAGCGCGGCCAGGCCGTCGAGTTGCCGGGCGCTGAGGAACATCAGGTACTTCGATTCCGGTGCTGCCTCAAACCCGCCGTCCTTGGCGGCGTCAGCTTTCCGCTTGGGCACCTCGATCTTGGAGCCGGTGGCGGCCTGCATGACGTCGGCGGCGAGCTGGAGGGCCTCGGAGCCCTGCAAACCAGGAGTAAGGCCGGTGATGCGGGTGGCGAGGACCTCGGCGACCTTCTTCGTGCGGACACCGAGTTCGCTCGGGTCAAGCAGGTGCTCCTGGTTGAAATAGGTGCGGGTCGCGCGCTTCCATGCCTGGCTGGAGACGCGGGCGCGGGGCACCCCGCCGTAGACGGCTGACTTCGGTGCGCCGGTGTCGTCCCGGTTGAGGTTGCTGGGCGGCACCGTCTGCAGCGCGTGCACGTCGAGGAAGATGCGGTTCACGAGGCGTCCTTGTCCGTTAAGTCGTTGATGGTGTCGGTGCCGACGGCCGCAGCGGGGCTGTCTGCCTCGGCATGTTCTGGGGCCCGGTAGGAGTGGTAGGAGCGTCCCCACATCTGGCGTACGGCCTCGCGGCCGGTGGGCTCCTGCCAGCTGTAGAGCTGTCCGGCCAGCAGGGCGTAATCCAGGGGGATGTCGGCTCCCCGCAACAGCAGGATGAGCTCGCGCAGGCGCTGGCTCAGAGCGGTCAGGCCGGGTGCAGTGCCGGCGCGGACGAGGCGCTTGCGGATGGGCTCGGCGATCTCCCCGGGTGGCATCATCTGGCGCACGGCGGCACCGAGCGCTCTTGGTGCGGTGCGGGAGCCGGGCCGGTGCATGGCCGCGCCGCGGGACTGCTGGTGCAGGGCCCACAAGGTGAGCGCCGTGTGCACCGCGTTCACAGCGCGAATGAGTTGCCCCTCGCTTAAGGGCCGCCCGCCTTCAGCGGGCCGGTCGTAGAGGGGCCCGGTGTCGGCCAGCCCCCACAGGTCCGGCATCTGGGAGGCGTCTTTGCCCGCGCCCCGGCGCAGCCGGGCCAGTGCCGCGACAGCGTAGGACTCATCGCTCAGGTAGCCCCGTTGCAGTGGCACGATGAGGTCACCGGTGAGAGTGCTGACCCGCTGCACGGGGGTGGTGGTTGTGGTGAGGGTGGTCATGCGGGCTCCTTCGCCAAAGGGCCGGGCCCCGGCACAGAACCGTCGTGGGGCGGCCGGTCACGGGGGTAGGGGTCGCTGAGCGCGGTATCCAGGCGGATGCGAAACCACTTGTCGGCCGATGCCGAGTTGAGCCACTGGGAGCCCTTGCTGCCTGCCATCACCCGGCCCTCCCACGCGGTGTCGCCTGCCTGGCTGATGAGCTGTTCGCCCACACGCCGCAGTTGCTGATGGGCGTCTTGCTGCCAGCGGATGCGGTGGGCGTCAGGGTCTGTGGCCGCGGCCAGGCCGCGCAGCCAGAGCCGGTAGGGGCCGTCCAAAGCGGCAAAGCCGAGGCTACGGGCGGCCGAACGGGGCCCCTCGCTGT
This sequence comes from Streptomyces sp. G44, assembly GCF_016905445.1. Classification (GTDB taxonomy): domain Bacteria; phylum Actinomycetota; class Actinomycetes; order Streptomycetales; family Streptomycetaceae; genus Streptomyces. The sequence continues at coordinate 47,429 of NZ_JAFEXF010000005.1, read as the reverse complement.
CGCGGCCTGCCGCGCGGGCGAGATCGGTGGCGAGATCACCCAGCGCGGTGACCGCCCTCTCTGCCTCACCGACCGCGTCGATGGCATGGCGGGCCAGGGCTCGGTCTTGCTGGTGCAGCAGCACCACGGCCATCGCCAGCCGGTCGTCGACGACCTCGTCGATCACCGACTGCTGCGTGCCGTAGACCGCCCCCACCACGCGCGTCCGGATCAGCAAGCCGCGCGGCAGCTCCCCCTCGGTCACCAGCCGGGCGATCCACTCCAGGACGCCCGGCCGCAGCACGTCGGCAGCCTCACCCCCCTGAGTTGCCTCGGCCCGCCCCACGACCAGCGCCTCAAGCCCCCGCCAGGCCGCCCGCTCCGGCTCATGCTGCCTCGGCAGATACACCAGTGACTCGCCGCGCTTCTTCTCCTGGGCCGGGCTCCGCCGCCAGGCGGTCATCGGCTCGTCACCGTGCATATTGTGGGCGGCCAGAGGATCGCCGTAGCCCAGGACGACGCCGTAGACACCCTCGGCGTCAAAGCACAGGCGCAACCGCCGGCTCTGCCAGGTGTACAAATCACGCACGCCCATCGGACGGATGCGTCCCGAAGAGCCGGGGCCGCACGGCTCGCGCCGCCAGGCCGGAACGTCTTCAGCAGAAGACCGCACGCCGCTCGTGTCAGCGGCCACCAGATTCAGCAGCAGGCTCTCGCGCAGCGTCCGGCCCTCGGCGAAGACTCCGCCCAGCGCCCCCGCCCAGCCAACCCCCAGCGGATACACCTTGCCGCCCCTGGCCCGGGCATCGCCGTCCATCCCTGTCTTGATGCCGGAGGTGTCATAGGCGTGCGCGTGCACGACCCAGCGGGCCGCCTCGGCAAAACCGAGCCGCTCGACGGCCGGCATGCGGGAGCTGAAGAACGGCTCCCCGTTAGGAACGTCCGCAACGATCCGGTTGAGGGAGAAAACCTCCTCACGGGCGGTGCGTAACCGCGCGACCTGGAAGAACGGCGTCTCAGGGTGCAGCAGATCAAACCGCTCACGGTGGGCGTCGAGATAGGCGGCCACCGGCGCGAAACAGTCGTCGTCGTCCCACAGCCGCGCCCAGTGCTCAGTGTCGCGCGGGCCCTCGAGTGCGTCATGGGCCACCGCGAGCAGCAGACGCATCAAGGCGAATTCCTGGGTGGGCAGATCCCCCACCAGACTGCGGAGGTCACCGGCGCGGGCGAACACCTCACGCAGCGACAGCTCATGCTGGGCACCGTGCATATCCAGCACCGCAATCCAGGGCCGGCTCGTCAGGTCGAACGTCAACGCCGCTTCTAAAGCGCCCTGTTCGTCAGAATCAGTCACTGCTCACCTCAAGTCCGTCTGCTGGGCTGTAGCGGAGTGCGAAGCCTGCCAGAGAGGTCTGACAATCGCCGTCGAGCACCAAAAACAGCTGGCCGGCCAGCCAATGACTGTCCCTGCCCTGCCAGGCTGGTACGTACAGCTCCTCCAGTTCGGCGATCGCACGGTCCATGACCTCGGGGTGCGAGAACTGCAGGGGCAACCGCAGCCCACAACTGGCCGCAGCCCGCGCCGCAGCCGCCGACGGAGGCCGGTCGGTGGGCAACTCCAGCCCGCCCAAGCCCTTGGCCAGCCAGGGCAAAGTAGCCAGCCCTCCATCGGCACGCCGCTGCACGACCACCACCTCCAGGCTCTCCCTGCTGTCGCGGACCTGCGCCCGCCCGGCCCGGGTGTCATCCGCATCCCCCACACCCGCCGCCACCCACCCGATCAGCGGCCGGCCCGGCGGCCCCACCTCATCCAGCCGGAACACCTGCGCCCGCCCCGCCTGCTCCGCCCGGTGCTTCTCATGCCGCTCCCATGCCACCGCCATAGCCTCAGACCATGCAGCGGGACCCACAGGTTCCTCGGCGTAGGCGCCCTGAACCAGCACGCTGATGTCCTCGGGCAGCCGTACCGGCCGCTGTGCCCCCTGCAGATGAGGCAGCAGGACAGCCGCGGAACGCAACAGCGCATACGCCCCGTACACAGCGACCGAACCCCGCACCGGCACCGGCACCGGACCGCCCCAATCGACACCGGTGACCAGGCACCGGGCCGTCCGCAGCCGCTCGGGGCGCTCCGCCTGCCCTGCACCACGCCGGTGGCGGTGCAGACGTCCCATCCTCTGCAGCATCAGATCGACCGGACACAGGTCAGTGACAAGCAGGTCAAAATCGACATCGAGGGACTGCTCGGCGACCTGGCTGGCGACCACGATGTGCGGCCCCGCCGGACGCTGCCCGCCCGCCCTCTCCGGCGGCCCGAACCGTGCAAGGAGATCAGCGTCCTTACCGGCTCGGTCCACATCAACAAAACACGAGTGGGCGACAGTCACGGCCTGCTCACCAAAGCGCTCACGCAGCACCCGCGCGGTCTCCAGGACCCGCCGGACCGTGTTACGGACGACCAGGACACAACCACCGCCCTCCAGCTCGGCCGCCAGCCGGCCGGCCAGCAACTCCTGGTCATCAGCCAGCGCTTCCAGATGGACCTCACCACCCCGCAGCGAGGCGGCAGCCCCTGCAATAACCGGAACCTGACCGGGCGACACAGCTGTCAGCAGCGGATACGACACAGCACCGGCCACCCGTGCGAAAGCCTCCGCCCCGCCCCCACCCTCAGCAACGGCTCCGGCATAGGCCTCCATGAGCTGACGACGTCGCCCCGAGGGCAGTGTCGCGGACAGCACCACCACCGGCACCCGGTAAGCCCCCAGCCACGCCAGCACCCGGTCCAGATAGACACTCATATACGTGTCATAGGCGTGCGCCTCGTCGATCACGACGACCTTCCCGGCGACCGCAAGGTGACGCAGCGCCAGATGTCGGCTCTTGAGCCCGGCGAACAGCAGCTGGTCCACCGTCCCCGCCACGAACGAGGACAGCATCGCCTTCTTCCGTCCACGCAGCCACGCATGAGCTACCAGCTCCGCCGCGGCAAACCGTCCTCCCTCCGAAGGCCGCCACCGCTGCGTCTCACCGTCCACATCGACGGCCACAATGTGCTGCCGGCCACTGCGCAGCAACTCGGCGTAGTCATCGTTGAGAGCAGCTTTGGAGTGCGCGAGCAGCACAGAATGCGTGGTGCCATCCCGTCCGGGCAGCCGGCCGAGCCAATCCAGCAGCCGGGGAAACATCGCGTTGCCCGTCGCCATCGTCGGCAGAGCAAAGAACACCCCGCCCGCACCGGACCGGGCCGCAAAAATCTCCGCGACCGCAAGCGCGGCCTCCGTCTTCCCCTCCCCCATCGGAGCCTCAACGATCACCAGCCCCGGCTCAGGCATCTCCCTCGCCAGCCGGACCGCCGCCTCCTGCACCGGCCTGGCACTCGCCCCCGGCGGGAGATCAAAACGCGCGGCGACCACCTCCCCCGCATCCCCGCACGGCTCCTCTGCCCGCCATGCAGCAGGCAACCGCAGCCCCTGCCAAGCCGCAGCCACACGCTCCGCACCACTCCGGGTCTCCTGCGGGAAATACGGAAACAAATCCGGATTACTGGCAATCCAGTCGGCAACGATCACCACAGCGGTGAGCAGCACCTGCACCGGCTGAGGCACCCGCACCGCCCTCCAGGCGCCAAGCCGCTCCTCAACGCCGTACTCCTGAGCACACGCGACCAGGAGCTCCTCCTGCACCCGCCGCCACAACGGCTCACTGGCTCCAGGAGTCCGCAGCAGATGAGGACGGTCATACAGATCATTCAGCTGCCCATGCTCCGGCGGCACCCCGTGATGACCGCCCACAACAACCGCGAACTGGCCGCTCTGCCGAGGCGGCCAACCGTGCCGCTCCTCCAGCCACTCCCCCAGCAACACCTGCCCCGCCCGCGCATGCGCAGCCATCACACGATCAGCCCCGTACTGCCTGCGCGTCTTCATCTGCAGGCCCTGCCCCCGCATCACATCAGCCAACTGATCGACCTGACACGCGAAAGCCGGCGTCGCCTTGCCTATGTCATGCACAGCCGCCAGCCACATCACCAGACACCGGCCATCTCCCGCCCCACCCGGTAACGCATCCGCAACCAGCGCCCGGACATTCGCGGGCAGCCACTCATCCCACAACAGCCCGGCCACCGCCGCACTGTCCGCCATGTGCCGCCACAACGGCAGCCACCCCTCGGCATCCCGGTCGTGCTTGGCCCACACCGAACGCACCGGCCCCACCAGACGCCCCCCGAGCCCCGCACTGGACGACTCCCTCGCAACAGTCATGCCAGAGGCATACATGCATACCCGGGGCCACGGAGCCGATACGGAGAAAACGCGCCGCTGTACGACAGATCAAGGAAAATGGAGGCCCCAGCCCATGGCATTGCGTAGTACCCGGGCCTTCCACACACTCAATCAACCGCCCAGTCACCCCATATAGGCGTTATGGCCGACTCAGCGCAAGTACTCGGAATCAGCTCCCGGCAGTGACAAACCTGCAGGTCATGGAGTCTGCTCCCCGTGCCCGCGGGGATGGTCCCGAGGCCCTCGACGAGCTGGAGCGCCGCGGCGAGTGCTCCCCGCGCCCGCGGGGATGGTCCCTCCGTGCACCTACCTACCCAGGCGGTGACCCAGTGCTCCCCGCGCCCGCGGGGATGGTCCCGCGGTCAAGACGAAGGCGCTGACGCCGACCGAGTGCTCCCCGCGCCCGCGGGGATGGTCCCGGCGTAGGAGGGTCTCGTAGTCCGGCTCAGGCGTGCTCCCCGCGCCCGCGGGGATGGTCCCCCCCGCCGGACGCGTCATCGTGGTGCGCAGCAGTGCTCCCCGCGCCCGCGGGGATGGTCCCTCCGTGCACCTACCTACCCAGGCGGTGACCCAGTGCTCCCCGCGCCCGCGGGGATGGTCCCGTGCCGTTGAACCTCTCCACCTTCCCGTTCGTGTGCTCCCCGCGCCCGCGGGGATGGTCCCCCCACCACGGGATTACTCTGTCGTTTCACTAGGTGCTCCCCGCGCCCGCGGGGATGGTCCCCAGTAACCGGCCGGGGCCGGGTGCCGGGCCGGGTGCTCCCCGCGCCCGCGGGGATGGTCCGGCTGGGTACAGCGCCGGATTGCCGCATTTTCCGTGCTCCCCGCGCCCGCGGGGGTGGTTCCCTGCACGTCAGAACGTGTGGTCACGGGGTCCGGTGCTCCCCGCGCCTGCGGGGATGGTCCCTGCCCATCTCCGTCGTCTGGGCGGCCGCTCCGGGGGGGCCGTATCTCGCAACCGCGGGAATGGCCCTGACCTCCGGGGCATGATGCTGTCGGTGTTGTGCCGATCTTGTTCGTGGAGAGCACCTCTGCCGACTTGGCGCTTCTTGCCAGCCGGGCAGCGATTGCGCGTCGACACGACTTGTGCGCGGACAGGCGTTCCGGCATCGCGCATACTTAATGTACAGATCTCCCTTGCCCGTTCGACCCGTATGGCCGTTATGGCCGAATCAGCGAAAGTGCTCGAAATCAGCTCCTGGCAGTAACAAACCCGCAGGTCGAGAAGTGTGCTCCCCGCGCCCGCGGGGATGGCCCCGGCCCGGTGCTCGTCGACGGCCGGTTGATGGGGTGCTCCCCGCGCCCGCGGGGATGGCCCCGCGGCGGGGCGGCCGGGCCATGAGGCTCCGGCGTGCTCCCCGCGCCCGCGGGGATGGCCCCGGCGGCGGCAAGGGCCGCGCCGGTCAGCGGCTGTGCTCCCCGCGCCCGCGGGGATGGCCCCCACATCATGCCGCGATGGCAGGACACCGCGCTGTGCTCCCCGCGCCCGCGGGGATGGCCCCGAGAAGCGCCGGAACTCCGGCGGATCTGGGATGTGCTCCCCGCGCCCGCGGGGATGGCCCCCGTTCGCGGTCGGGTTCCTCGCGGCGTTCGACGTGCTCCCCGCGCCCGCGGGGATGGCCCCGAGCTGCCCGGCGAGGGTCCTGCCCGCGCGCAGTGCTCCCCGCGCCCGCGGGGATGGCCCCTGATCATGTGTGAACGTCAGCCAGGCCACCGCTTGTGCTCCCCGCGCCCGCGGGGATGGCCCCACCCCCTGATCGCCGCGGTGGCGGGGTGCTGAGTGCTCCCCGCGCCCGCGGGGATGGCCCCCAGGTGTGGAGGACCGATTCGTCCGGGCGCGTGTGCTCCCCGCGCCCGCGGGGATGGCCCTCTTCATGGCGTCGCGGCGGAAGAGGGGCAGGAGTGCTCCCCGCGCCCGCGGGGATGGCCCCGCATCGGCCGGCGGCGCCGGATGGGGGCTCGGGTGCTCCCCGCGCCCGCGGGGATGGCCCCTCACGCCGCGGATGCTGGCGGCGGCCACGGTCGTGCTCCCCGCGCCCGCGGGGATGGCCCCAAACACCCCCGCGCCCTTCCGAGACTCTGCGACTGCTCCCCGGGATGGCCCCACCTTCACACACGTTCTCGCGACGCGGGTGGACTGCTCCCCGCACCCGCGGGGATGGCCCCGCGAACGTGGAGGATCGGCCCCTTGCCGCCGTGTGCTCCCCGCGCCTGCGGGGATGGTCCCCTTCGGGCCAGCATCTCCACCGTGCTCGATGCCTGCTTCCCTCACGCACGGGGATGGCTCAGCAGGAGTCGGCCCTTGGGTGTCGCGTGATGGGTACGCTCCTTGCCCGCAGGCGACTCTTGTGCTGGTTTGATACTCCCTCCGTCGGCCAAGACAGCACCTCCCGGCATCACGCATACTCGCCATGGAGAACTCACTCCACCCGATGACCTGTATGGGCGTTATGGCGGAATCGACGAAAGTGCTCGAAAGCGGCTCCCGGCAGTCGCAAACGTGCAGGTCGAGGAGTCTGCTCCCCGCACGCGCGGGGATGATCCCGCCGATCTTCGAGGAGGCCGTATTCGCCGGACCTGCTCCCCGCACGCGCGGGGATGATCCCGGAAGCCTCGCCGCCCCGGCGCGGCCGAACCGCTGCTCCCCGCACGCGCGGGGATGATCCCGCATCGTGAGGCGGGCCGCGTGGCCCGCCTCACTGCTCCCCGCACGCGCGGGGATGATCCCCAGTGGCTGACCGTGACGCCCCATGTCCTTTCCTGCTCCCCGCACGCGCGGGGATGATCCCACGGTCCGGGCCTGGACGAAGTCGCCGTGACGCTGCTTCCCGCACGCGCGGGGATGATCCCCCTCGGCTTCCAGCTTCTTCTTCCGGTCCTCGCTGCTCCCCGCACGCGCGGGGATGATCCCCGCAGCCGACGGCCGTCCCGTACTGGAGCGACCTGCTCCCCGCACGCGCGGGGATGATCCCCAGCCGTCCCGGGCCGACGCCCACGACCTTGCCTGCTCCCCGCACGCGCGGGGATGATCCCGGCTGGCTGGACCTGGAGATGCACGCCGTGACGCTGCTCCCCGCACGCGCGGGGATGATCCCGAGGCTGTCGCGACCAGGACCTCACCGCCCGGCTGCTCCCCGCACGCGCGGGGATGATCCCCAGCCGTCCCGGGCCGACGCCCACGACCTTGCCTGCTCCCCGCACGCGCGGGGATGATCCCATCTGGAACCTTCCTGGGGGTGAAGGCACGGACTGCTCCCCGCGCCCGCGGGGATGGTCCCGGGGCCCCTGCGGCGAGTGCGGGGCGTGGATCGTGCTCCCCGCGCCCGCGGGGATGGTCCCCGGCTCGTGCAGAACTTCGACGGTGTGGAGTCCTGCTCCCCGCACGCGCGGGGGTGGTCCCCAGGAGCAAGCGCGCGCGGCGACGCTGGCGGCCTGCTCCCCGCACCCGGGGATGGTCCCGACCTGGGGTTCGTCACGACGGGCTCGCTCGGCGTGGGCACTCCCACACGCGGAGGGTGGATCAAGCCAGTTGTCCTTTGCCGCCCCGCAGGTTCCTAGCAATTGCTAGTATGGCCGTATGGTGGCAGAGCAGAGGCAGTTGAATGTCCGGGTGGGAGTTCACACGCATGAGCGGCTCACGGCTCGCGCCAAGCGGCGCGGGATGACGGTGCAGGCGTATGTATCCGGCCTGGTGGAGAGCGAAGTCGACCCTGCCCGGGACGCTTTCGTCTCGGGGCTGGTCGATGACATGAATGAGCTGCTCGGCGAGTTCGAGGACACCTTCGAGGCGGGCAGTCGTTGATGTTTTTGCGTGTAGACGCCCGCTGGGTTGAGGAGTCCCTGGAGGAGTTCGAGCGCCGGAGCGGCCGGGAGGTCGGTATCGATGACTGGGGTGCTCTGGCGGCCGCCGTGTACCGGCACGCCTACGAGCTGCACGCCGGAGAACCGTTCTACCTCGAAGCCCCGGTACGAGCGGCGATCCTGTTGCAGATGTTCGTCCTCACCCGCCCGCTGGCGGACTACAACGGCCTGGTCGGCTCAGCACTGGCCCTGCGGTACCTGCGCGAATCCGGAAGCCCTGTGAAACCACCCGCCGGAGGCCTTACCGAACTCGTCACCGGTATCCGCGACAACAGTCTCACCCTCCGCGGCATCGCATCCACCCTCCGCTCCTGGACCACCCCAGCCAACTAAGGTGCCCCCCTCAGCGCGGTGACATCTCCTCGACCGGTGTGACTGTTATGACCGAATCAGCGAAACTGCTCGAAAACAGCTTCTGGCAGTAACAAACCCGCAGGTCGAGAAGGTGCTCCCCGCGCTCGCGGGGGTGGTCCCTCCGTGACCGTGGCCGTGTCGGACGGAACGGCGTGCTCCCCGCGCTCGCGGGGATGGTCCCGCCGCGGACTACATGGACGAAGCCGCGAGCCTGTGCTCCCCGCGCTCGCTGCGGGGATGGTCCCGTGGCCAGGGACAGAGTCCGAATGACCGGGGCGTGCCCCCCGCGCTCGCGGGGATGGTCCCAGTCTGCTTCGCGATCTTCAAGATGCTCTGCGGTGCTCCCCGCGCCCGCAGGGATGGTCCCGCCCCGCTGGCGGTGAACGCCACGGCGGTGGTGTGCTCCCCGTGCTCGCGGGGATGGTCCCCAGAATGCGGAGCAGGCCTCCGCGCGCTGGGGGTGCTCCCCGCGCCTGTGGGGATGGTCCCTCGACGTTGGTCGCGAAGCTCGGGAGGGCCCACTGCTCCCCGTGCCCGCAGGGTTGGCCCCGTCGTGACGCAGCTCCGCACGCGGTCGCCTCGCCGCTCCCCGCGCCCGCGGGGATGGTCTTACAGGGGCCAGTCATTGGGTTCTCCGTGTCCGGCCCGGGGGTGTGGCCCCTACGCTCGCTTGGTGCTCCCGCCGGCCACGCAGGAGTTCGGGCAAAACACGCCTCGGCGCGGACAGTGCCTTCCGGCATCACGCATACTCAACGTGGAAGCACCCACCCCTCGTTCGACCCGTATGACCGTTATGGCCGAATCAGCGAAACTGCTCGAAATCAGCTCCCGGCAGTAGCAAGACTGCAGGTCGAGGAGCGTGCTCCCCGCACGCGCGGGGATGGTCCCGGGGCCAGCCTTCCGAGGAAGGGCAGCGGCTTGTGCTCCCCGCACGCGCGGGGATGGTCCCAGGCCCGGCTCATCTACCAGTCCCGTCTGCAGCTGCTCCCCGCGCCCGCGGAGACGGTCCTCGGCCCACGACCAACACGCGCTTCGGTGCGGGCTGCTCCCCCCGCGTGCGGGGATGGTCCCAGTGGACGGCGGCGATCTCCGTTGCCGCTGAAGTGCTCCCCGCGCCTGCGGGGATGGTCCCTCAGGTTTTCATCAGCAGAGTTCGGCGACCAGAGAGCTTTCCGGTTCTCGCACGCCGTACGTCCCAGCCGTGCCTCGCCTGCCGCACCGCCGATCGGTGAGTCCTGTTCCTGTCACCGGCTTGCTGCCCGCAATAGAGGCCGGGGCGGCGATGTCGCTCATCCGTCGATGAGCACGGGCCCGGAATGCGGCGCCCGGGCCCGTCTTGATGCAGGTTGCGCAAGGTCCGCTCCGCGCACGCTGGGTGGTCCCGAGTAACGTCGGACCGCAGGTCGCGCAGGGTCGTGCTCCGCGAATGTGGCTGTCGCATAAGGCGCTCTGGCGCCTGACAGGTACTCAGCGGACAATCGGTGCCACATTCTGTTGTCTGAGAGGGCTGGCATGGGTGTTCTGTGGCGGTTGGAGCCCGCTACGGCGGCCAAGCACCGTCTGTACCAGCGGTATCTGGATGCTTGGTGGCCGATCCTGCTGCAGACGTCCCAGCGCACCGGCTTCAGCAGGCCGCGGGTGACGCTGCTGGACGCGTTCGCTGGCCCGGGCCGCTATGAGGGCGGTGAACCCGGCTCGCCGGTGTTCATCCTGGACCGGCTCCTGCATCACACCGCGGTAGAGCGGATGAACCTCAGTCCGCACCGGGTGCACCTGATCTTCATCGAAAAGGACAGGATCCGCCATGAACACCTCCTGACCGAGCTGACGGGCCGGTTCGGGAAGCTCGCCGACCTGCCGGTTCGGGTAGAGGTTCGGCGTGGCGAGGCGGGTCGAGACAGTCTGCCGGTGCTGACCGAGCTGGGCGCGTGGGGGCATCCGATCCTCGGCATCTTCGACAGCTGGGGCAGCGTGAACGTGCCGCTGGAGGTGATGCACCGGATAGCACACAACCGCTCCAGCGAAGTCATCACCACCTTCGGCCCCAACTGGTTCAGTCGCCGCGAGGAGTTGAACGGCGACATTCTTGACGAGGTCTTTGGTGGACGTGAGCACTGGGCGCCAGCTGCCGAAGAGGCTAGGCCTGACGAACGTTGGCGTGCATGGCTGGGCACCTACCGCAGTGCACTCCGTCGGGCGGGCTTCGGCTACCAACTGCAGTTCCGGCTCGTGCCTCGCACTGGGCAGCCCCTGTACCTGGTCTTCGGCACTGGCAGCGACGCGGGGCTAAAGGCAATGAAGGAAGCGATGTGGAAGGTCGACGACCGTGACGGCGAGAGCTTCCAAGACCCCCGCACCCGCGGGGCCCAGCCGGTCGGCCAGCTCGACTTCTTCCAGTCCGTCGACGCCTGCGATCCGGAGCTGCTGGAGCTGGTCACGCAGCGGCTCACGCTCGGTAAAGCCACGGTGGAGACGGTCGGGCAGTGGCTGCTGACGGAGACCGCCCGCTGGCTGCCGACCCACGCGCTGAAGGCGGTGCGGCAGATGCGGCAGGACGGCTCCGTCGTGGTCCAGTCGCCAGGCAAGCTGACCAGCAAAAGCTGGATCAGCCCGCCTGCTGCGGCCTGACGGAGTCGCCGGTCACACCGAGGTGCTGTCTTTGAGTTTCGGATACTCGCGCACCCGCAGATCCGCAGGGAAGCGGGCGATGTCCTTGTGATGCCGCTGGTCCCAGCAGGAGCCGAGTTGTTTGACGAACGGCGCCGTCCCGGAGCGCCGGCACCGTTCGACGATGTCAGCGGCCCACTTCTCCCGCATTGGCCGGGCACCCGGGCCGGATTCGCCACCGACGATCGCCCAGTCGATGCCGGTCAGATCCAGGCCGGTGAGCGGCCCGAGCAGCGGCTCGCACGACAGGAACCGCACAGCCGCCGGGACGAGCCGCAGGTCGTCCACGCGCGGAAGTTCCTTATCAGTCTCCACCGACACGCCCATCCACAGGTTGGCAGGCCACTGAAGGCGGTCCGCGACCAACCGCAGCCGCCGCGCCCGCTTGGTCAGAACCTGGTACGTGTGCTGCGGCGTATCCGAGATCACCTCGAAGACACGCCGCACATAGTCGAGCGGGACTCGCGCGTGGAACAAGTCGCTCATGGAGTTCACAAACACGGTGCGCGGACTTTTCCACCCATACGGCACGGCCAGTGCGTCCGGGTGCAGAGTCAGCCCGAACCCCGCGCCCGAGGTGCGCGGGTCCCCGTCGTTCTGGTATTTCGCCGATCCCATTGCCTTCAGCCGTTTGGCCAGGGTGAGGGCGTAGCAGTGGTCGCAGCCGGCCGATACCCGGTCGCATCCGGTCGTCGGATTCCAGGTCGCCTCAGTCCACTCGATAGAGCTGCGGTCGCTCACCGGTCCCCTCCCACCCTCATGCCCGTGATGCCACTGCTGTGGCCGACTATCACGGTGCGCTGCCTAACGATGCCGTCCCAGCCGGAGTCGCGGGATACGTACGCCGGTATCCGACCGCATCCGGTTCCTTGCCACACTCCCATATCGAACTCCTGTTTGAAACAAGGCTGTTGAGGCCGCTTCGCCCGCCGTTCACGCGGCCACCGCGGCTGCAACTGCGGATCCGGGCGCCAGGGTCCGCAGCCCACCGACGGCCCTGCTCCCGCTGGCGACAAGCGGCCGAACCGATCGGACCACCATGGAGCCGAGCCGTGCTAGCGACCATCACGATGCTTCCGCACTGGTCAAGGCCAGTTCCTGAGCCAGGTGGCGTGCGCAGACGCTGCGTGTCGGCAAGGACCGGCGGCCACACGGCACTCCGTCCACACCACGGCAGGACGCCGCCCGGGCCAGGCAGTCAGGCACAGCAGATGAGGGCGCGGCCAGCGCGACGGCTTCCTCGCGGCAGGGCTTACACAGGCTGTCATCGAGGGCGCGGCCGACCACGAGGATCCGGGCGCCGCAGCCCCCGCAGGAACCGCGCGGCGGACCTTGCGGCCCACGCTGCGCCGGGACCGGGACCGGGGCCGGGGTGCGGGTCGCGTCGTCCAGCATGCCGCCGATGTAGCGGCCGCCTGGGCCGGGACGGGTGCCGTGTTCGGGGCACAGGCTCTGCTCGATGCGCTGGGCACGCCGCCGGGCAGCGGTCCTGTCCTGGACGATCTCGGCACACACCTCACAGTCCTTGCTGGTCGACCACAGGACACCGGCCTCACAGTCCCGAAAGCCGCAGCCCCAGCGCGGCAGAGCCACCCCCAGCAGCCAACGGCCCGGGTCGCGGATCTCCGAGAGCATCACCCTGGCGAACCGGGCGGTGAGCCGGTGGCGCAGACGCTCGGCGTCGGTGCCCTCTCGTAGCTGGCGGCCCACCTCACGGGCGATCTGCCGGACGACGAAGTCGCTGTCCACCCGCTCCAGCAGCAGGTGCACCGGCTCCAGCACGGCGTAGATCTCCTGGCTCATCGTCAACTGCGGTCCGTCGTACGACGACCGCGCCGACCGCCCGCCCCTGCTGCTGCGCTTTGCGGTTTCACGCTTCGAGGGGGAGGGCTGGCTGTTTCCACCCGCGCGAAGCGCGAAGCCACCGCCAGCTTCCGTACGCGCAGTCGCAGCAGCCGGGTTTTCCACAGCCCGAGCACCCTCAACTACCGGTACCTCGCCTGCGGCGGGTGAGAAGAACGCGCCCTCGTCATCTGGTGAGTCAGTCCTAGGTGATTCCCTATTCGCGAGGGATCCCTCACCAACCGGCGAACCCGACCCCTCACCAACCAGGGAACTAACCGACTCCCACGCACCACTGGGCACCGTCGCCTCAGCAACCCCAGCAACCGCCGCGCAGCCACCCTCCGGACGGGCCTCGGGAGCAATGTCGTGCGCGATGTAGCGATGACGACCCTGAGCCCCCGCACGCCGCTGCACCGTCACCCAGCGCGCCGACTCCACCTCGTCCACCACCGCCGACGCCGCCGTCACCGACAACGGCTGACCGGCCTTCTGGCCCGAGTGGTGCCGCAGGCCGGCCGCCAGCTCAGCCTCTGTCAGCGCGATGCCCCGCGCCTGCGCATACGAGAGCAGCGCGAATGCACGCAACTGCCGGGGCGTGAGATCCTCTGCGGCCGCCACCGGCAGCCATACGAATGCCTCCGTACGAGTCATCACCCGCACCGTCCGCACCGCCGACGTGCCCGTGCCACCAGGCAGCGTCCGACGATCCGAGACCAGCTCCACCACGCCGTCCGGGCCCGGACGGCGCAGCTGCGTCATGCCGCGCTCCACCGATGCCTTCGACAGGCCCAGGTAGGAGGCGATCGTGGTGGACTTCGCCTGGCACCCCTCCGGCCGCATCCCGAGCGCCTTCACCTTCACGTACACCGACAGCGCCACGTCCTGGTAGTGCGGCGAGGACACCAGACGCATCGGCACCCGCACCCGCTGCCGCCGAACCGGCGCACTCCCGTCCACGGCAGCGGCTGACGCCGCCACGGCGCTCATCGACCCACCGCCCCGACGGGAGCGGTGGCCAAAACCAGGGCCGAAGCCATCTGCATCATCGAGCCGATGTACACGCCAAAGCAGACACCCCCCGCAGCGGGCAGAACGCATGCCTCGTGATCCATCCGCCGACCCTGCATCAGGCGGCCTGTGAACAGAGGCTGTCCAGCCGCGAAGACCGCTGGCGCTCCCGTCCGACGGATATTGATCTTGGTGTTGGTCCCGCCAGACGGAATGGTGTTGGCGAACAGAGTGGTAGGGGTCGTCACACCTGCTACAGGTGCGAAAAACGTGCCCGGTGTGACAGGTCGGCGTGGTGAATCCACTCCCGGTGCGGCTTCTACGGGAGGAAACGGTCGAACCGACGTGTGGCATCCCACTCGGCCAGCCCCGCATTCCTGGCGAACCAGGGCGAAACGGGCATAGGTGGGCTGGAAAACGGCATAGCAGTCCTGCACAATGACTCCTGTCGTTGGAGGCATCGCCGAGACGGCATGACGAAGCCCCCCTGACGGCTTCGTGGTTCTGGGAGAACCGAAAATTGAATCGCTCGCAGCCGGCTGGCACCGGGGCGGGCAACTCCTCCGGGAGGCTGTGGCAGGCCAAACCGGAGATCAGAAGGGGCGCCGTGCCCAGGTGAGTGGCATCACCGAGGGGCCGGGCCCGGCGGCGGGTAGGCCGCCCGTATCCACTAACTCATCGCGACCCCCGCAGGGGGCGTCGTGTACCCGCAGCCGACCTGGCGCGGAAGATCAGAAAAGGCGCAGAAGCTGTCACGAGCCCGGCGGCTCACCGCTGCTGGCGTGGAGGAGGCGGCAGTGCGCATATGCGGGCACCCCGCCGGAGCGACGCTCGGGCATCGCTGCACCGGTGGGGTGGTGTGTGTCCACGCGTGGGTACGGGTACCCTGCATCACGCGGCCGCCTTTCTCTCGAAAAGGTGGGTCGCCGGGTCGGGAGTCTTCTCCCGACCGAGAGCCCCCAGGACTTGCCTAAGGTCCAGGGGGCTTTTTTCGCATAACTGCGGATCAAGTCCGCGGCCAGCCTACCCCCCTGACACCCCATAGAGTGACTCCAGGTGACAACGTGTCGGGCCCTCACGTGACGTCCCGTCAGCCTCACGATCCCCGCTCGATCCCGGCACGACGTCAGCTCGGTCCTAACACCACTGCGATCGTTCACGAGAGTCGTCCGAGGTGTGAATTGGCGGCCTTTGCCGCCAACGCCAGTTCCGGCAGTTCCACGACAGTGGCACCAGCCTCCTCCAGCTGCTCGACACCGACGCAGTTGTCGACGAACAGCGCTGGCTCCCGCCAGGCGATGACGACCCGCGGGATGCCGGCCTCGAGGATTAGCCGTGCGCACGGCGTCGTCGAGTGACTCCGTTGGGAGCAGGGTTCCAGCGAGCTGTAGATCGTCGCGGTCCCGAGCCGTGGATCGTCCACGGGCAGTTTCGTGAGCGCCGCCCCCTCCGCGTGCACGTGTGCGTCGGTCTCCCTGCTGTACCCGTACGACAACTCGGTGCCGTCGTCGCCGACGATGACCGCGCCGACCGAGTACGCACCCTCAGCTGGCGGGCACAACTTTGACAGGTCGATCGCCCGGCGCATCCAGTACAGGTCACGCTCGTGTGCGGCGGAGTCGGCGTTCATCAGGCGCGGTCCTTCGGGGCGTAGCGGAGCAGTACGACGTCGCCGACCGCGCGGGCCTCCAACAGCTTCATCCGGGCGGTCGATCCGCCCGGATAGTCGGCGGCGCCCAGGAACTTCGGGGCGTCGGCCTGACCGACCAGGAGCGGTGCGACGGCGAGGTGGACTTCGTCTGCGAGGTCATGCGCCATGAGCTGGGTGTGAATTGTGCCGCCGCCCTCGACCATGAGCCGGCCGACACCACGGCGAGCGAGCTCATCGAGGACCAGGCCCCAGTCGAGCTCCGGGCCGGTGCTGACGACGTCGGCCAGGCCGTCGAGCGTGGCCTTCACCTCGTCGAGCGCGCTGTCCACGGTGAACACGAGCTTGTCGCCGCCGTGGTGCCAGAACTTGAGGTCGGCGTCCAGATCCCCGGACGCGGTGACCGTCACCTTCAACGGGTACGCCGGCTTCCCCGCCGCGACGCGGGCAGCCCGACGGTCCTCTGAGTTCACCAGGAGGCGAGGGTTGTCGCGGCGCATGGTGGTGGCGCCAATCAAGATGGCATCGCACGACGCGCGGACCTCGTCAACGCGGTCGAAGTCCTCCGCGTTGCTGAGCAGGAGGCGGTTGTCGCTGGTGTCGTCCAGGTAGCCGTCGGCGGACATGGCGGCGGAGAGGAGGACGTACGGACGCGTAGTCATGGGCGTGTGATCCGTTTCTGCTCAGGATTCGTGGGCGAGTACGGCGTCGAAAGTGGCGCGGAACTCGGCAACCTCTACCTGGCGCTGCCAGGGGATGAGCGACTGGTCCAGGCGCACGAGCTCACGGATGATTCGGCCGGACCCGGTGTCATTCGCTACCGTCAGCGCCTGGGAGCCGACCGCAGCCGCCTCGTCCGGGGCGCCAGCACCGGCATGGGCAACAGCGGCCCGAGCCAGGTAGACCCCGCGGTCGCGGTGGTACCCCTGAGGCAGTGCCCTGATGGCACTGGTGAAGATCTCCGCGGCCTCAGCGTGCTTGCCCAGCGCCTCCAGACCATGTGCCCGATGCACTTCGACGTACTGCTCGTTCAACCACACGCCCCAGGGCGTTGCGTCGCCGGACACGCGATCGAGGGAGTTGCGTACGTCATCGATCGCGCGCTCGCTGTCCGTCGACTCACCACGCAGCGCGTGGCCGTACGCCTCGTACGTCCGGGCGACGGCAGCGAGTCGGCTCCGGGGACGCGCCATGCGCTGAGCGGCCTCGGCGAGGTCGACGACATCGACCAGATCCCGGGTCTCGCCGGCGAGCTGCGCCTTACGGGCCATGACGTACGAGGTCAGGTCAACGTCACCGACGGTGTGGCTCCACTGGAATGCCCTGTCAAGCCAGAACTGTGCGCTGTCGAAGTCGCCCAGGTCCTGAAAGAGCCAGGCGGCGAATTCGGCGTACTGCGTCTGCAGTTCCATGAGGGACTGGCGGTCGACGCCCTGGCTGTCCTGCCTCAGATCCTTGATTGCCTGGATGTGCTCGAGGGTGGCCTTGATGGCGTGGCGGGGCCCGAGGAGGTTGTCGTTGTCGATCAGCAGGCGCCGTGCGCGCTGAAGATGTTCCACGGGGGTGTCGCTGTACGCGGCAGCAGATCTTGCGGGCCGCTTTGCCAAGACGTCGGCTTCCGCGACGGCCGGCGTTCCCACGCCCAGCGCAGCCGCTGCACTGATCCCCACCCCACCGCGCAGTAGCGCGCGTCGATCAAGCGTCACGAATACCACCGATCCGTCCTGTAGGCGAGCGGGGACAAAAATCCCCTCATGATCAGACGCTGCCTGCTGGGACGCTGCTGTGGCCAGCCCAATCGACCCTTCGGATACATGGGGGGCGGAAACGGATACATCGGTGGGAGCGGATACAGACGGGCTGATTCGCTCCCACTGATCAACCAGGATGCCGCCAGCTCGGAGCAGCGCATCGACCAGTTCGACTTCTGCCCGCTCCTTCGGGGGCCTGTCGCCGTTCTCCCATTTCTGCAGCTTGGAGTGCGACATGAAGGCCTTCTCGGCCAGCCCACGTAGGGAGAAGTGTCGGGCCTTTCGGAGCTCCCGAAGCGTGTACCCGAAGCGGTGTTGGGGCGACTGCTCCGGCCTCAAAACGTTCGCCTGCTGCCCCACTTGGTGCCCCCCTCCATGTCTCCACTCGGTGTATCCAGCGGGTGGATACACGTCCGATCTAGAACTCGCTCCCGGGGTGGGCCTACAAATTTGCTAGCGAAGTTGACCCCGCCAAGGAGGAACGAACATGCGCAACGAGACGAAGGGAAGGACGTCAGCCGTTGCGTTCCTTCTCGATCCGATCGAGGCGGGTGGACAGGTCTCTGACCTGATCCTCAAGTGCTTTGAGAGCACGGGCAGTCGAGTCCTCGGTGGTCTCACTGGCGGTCTCGGTTACGAACGATCCGCGGCCCTGGTGGGAGTAGACCAAGCCGGCGGCTCGCAGCTCGGTGAGTGCGCGCTGGACGGTGCCAGCCGCCACGCCGTACTCCTCAGAGAGCTCCCGCGTACTTGGCAACTTCGCCCCGGCGGTCAGCTGACCCAAGCGGATCTTGTCGCGGACGTCCTGGACGATCCGTTGGTACGGCTGCACGGCCTCGCTGCTCATGAGCGACATCGTAGGTCGGCTCCTTCGACTTAGCTAGCTTCCTCAACTTCCCCAATGAACTGCTTGACACGCCCCTGACTGTATCAGTTAAGTTAGGTATGTCGACGAAGTTGTTGGGCTGGAATCCACGGCCTACCCGCCACCGGGTCCTCACGGACCCGGCTCCCCCACCCGGCACCGTCTCGTACGGCGCCGGATGTGGGAGCCGGACCCTCGGTTCCCTGTTCGCCCGCAGTGCCCAAGAACCATCGCAGCAGATCGCCACTTCGGTGGCCGGAGTCCAAAGCGAAAGCCACCTTGGTGGCCAGAGCCCGAGGCACCTCTAACTCCTCCGCCCATGGTTTGCAGCGAGCACCACCCGCAGCGCAGTTGCGTTGTCTGTCCTCCAGGACACCGGTTCGCCGTTCGGCCTGGAGGACGGAGAGAGCATCCGCGATGCACACCCCGCCCCGCCCCGCCGTACGAAGGAGTGCTCATGTCTGCACCGGTCCACGATCCCGTTGCCCTGAAGCGGCCACGCCGGACCCGGTCCCGCGCCGAAAGCCCTCTCCCTACCCTCTCCGCCTCCAGCCTCCCCCCGCACGAGATCGACCCCGTGACGATGACGCTGGTGTGCCCAACTTGCCGTACTTGGGTGCCGATCAACTCGCCGGGCACCCGGCAACCCAAACTTGTGCCCCACCACACCGAGCCGGTTGGTACCGAAAACCCGGTCCGCTGCCCTGGCAGCTACCGCCTGATCGTCCTCAACATCGACGTGCAGCGCTGGCACCAGCGCCTCGAAGAGGGCGTCACGCAGACCCACGGCCGCCGCTCCACCCGCGTTCTGCGCAAGCCCAAGACCGGCTCCGCCCCGGCCGTCATGCAGATCGTCGGCGGCACGGTAGACGACAAGACGGCCCGCAAGCTGGACGAATCCCACGTCCGCGGCTGCTCCGCCTGCGCCGTCCGGGACGACAAGGGCAACATTCTGCGCGCCGCCGACCTCACCTCCCGGTGCACGGACGGCCGCCGCCTCGCCCAGCTTGCCGCGCACACCAAGCGCCTCGCCCCCGCCCGCCGCAAGGCGCAGATGGACCGCGAGGACTGGCACGACCGCCGGGCGTGGGGTCTGCGCCTGCTGCACGAGCAGCAGTGGCAGAACGTCTCTGAGACGGTCGCTGATGCCGACCTCCGGCGCGTCCGTGACACCTTGGCCGCGCTGATCCAGACGCTCAACCCGCGCAAGGCCGACGCCCCGCAGCTCAACGACTGGGAGCGCGCCGACCTGATGAGCGCGATCGCTCTTCTGGCGACGCAGGAAGAGCAGCTCACCCGGTAGGACTGCACGACGAACGACCGCGGCCCCGGCCTTCCCGATCGCTCGGGAAGGCCGGGGCCGCGGTCGTTCGTCGTGCAGTCAGCAAAGCGACAGCCCCGGCGACTTGAGACCCCCGGGGCTGTCCAGGACCCGAACTGGAGGACCTGATGCCCACCAGCATCGCACGCCCGATCGCGACCACCGATTCCGACCCTGACATGGATGAGGCCCTGCGCCGCGTCCGGCAGGAGAAGTGACCGCAATGGACTGGCGACACAACGCGGTCTGCCGCGAAGAGGACCCCGAGCTGTTCTTCCCCATCGGCAACACCGGACCGGCGCTCCTGCAGATCGAGGAGGCCAAGGCGGTCTGCCGCCGCTGCCCGGTCATGGAGCAGTGCCTGCAGTGGGCGCTGGAGTCCGGCCAGGAGGAGGGCGTCTGGGGTGGCCTGTCCGAGGACGACCGGCGCTTGATGAGGCGTCGGGCCGCTCGGAAGCGGGCGGCGCGGAGGCTGGCATGAGCGACACCGAGCGCCAGCAGCTCGCTGACAAGGTCCATCGGATCAATGCCGACCGCGACTTCGGACAGCGCTGCCGTGGCTGAGGATCTGTACGCCCGGTACATGAAGGCCGCGGCCGCCTGCCGTGCGCACGGTGCGACCTGTTCCGGGTGTTCGCCGGGCGCGCGGTGTGAGACCGGCCAGCGGCTGGAGGCGGACTTCGTCCGGCTCCAGGACGCCTATCTCAAGCAGCAGAAGAAGAAGCGCTGAGACCGCGCTGCTCCACCAGGCCGGTCGTCCGCACCATGGGCGGCCGGTCTTCCGCACGCCTCCCGCCCGGGAGAGTCTCGGGCGCGCATTTCCGCAGGAGAGCCCATGCGTAGCAGCACCTAGCTCGACAGCGCGACGGTCGGCGCCACGCTGCCGGATTCGCTGTGCACGCACAGCCCTGAGTGTCCGACGGCCGACAGCCCGGACCGGGAGGCCGCGCGTGTCGTGGCGGCCTGCCCGGAGCAGGGCTGGAGCCTGTTGTGCAATGCCGTACTTCTGTTCGAGGACACCGGTGAACTGCTTCCCGACGGCCGGGTCGTCGACCCGCACCGCCCCCTTGTGGCCACGGCCTGACGGTTGCCTGATACGCCCGTACCGGCCGCCCACCACCACGGCGGCCGGGACGGGCGGTGAAGGGGGCCGGACAGCCCGGACCGATTCCTGAAAGGCAGGACAGACATGCGCGGGAACCGCATCACCCTCACCGCGGACATCGAGGCCCTGGGCACCCGGCACCGCGCCGGGGAGCAGGGGACCGTCGAGGAGGTGCACGCGGGAGGCCACCTGACGGTTCGCATGGACGACGGCCGCCACAACTTCCCCACCCGCGACGAGGTCACCACCGACCCGCAGTGACGGACTGCCGGTTGCCTGATCCGCTCGTCGGGCCGCTGCACACCACGGCGGTGGGGACGAGCGGTGAAGGGGAGCCGGACAGCCACCCGGCCGCTGTTTCGTGCCCGCCAGGCGGGAGCCGATCCCAGTTTCGAGCCCGCCCCGTGACGCTTCGCGAGTACGGCCGCCCGCCCCCCGGGCCGCCGGTCTTTTCATGCGCGCGGAGCGGGTAGAGCCGGTGTCCGGTTCGCAAGCAACCGTCCGCACCACGGGCCGTTTCGGGAACGCCTCGCCGCGTTTCGGGAGCAGCCGCCACCGTTTCGCGCACGCCCTGAACGCCCCTCTCGGAGGCCCCTATGACGATCACCGACATGCCGCAGACCGCAGCTCCCGAGACCCCCGTTTCGCGCCCGCCGGGCCGCGTTTCGGACGCGCCCGAGAAGGTTTCGGGGTCGGCCCGGGGCGTTTCGAGCCCGGACAAGCGGAAGACGATCAAGCCCGCCCGTGACCGGCTGATGACTGCGCTGTCGCTCGTTGCCGCGGTCGGCGGAACGCTGGTCGGTGTCATCGGCTTCGCGATGTCCTACAGCACTCTGGCCAAGGTCGCTCTGAGCTGGGGGTTCAGCACGGAACTGGCCCCGTGGTTCCCGGTCGGCGTCGATGCCAGCATCATCGCGTTCCTCGCGCTCGACCTGTACCTGATCCGCAAGAACACCGCGTGGCCGCTCCTACGGATGGCCGCGCACGCGATGACCGGCGCGACGATCTGGTTCAACGCCAGCTCACAGGGCCAGATCGCCTCCGACCCGGTGCAGGCCGCCAGCCACGGCGTCATGCCGGTGCTGTTCGTGATCGGCGTGGAGGCCACCCGCCGCCTGATCATCCAGAAGGCCAGGCTGGAGGCGGGTACGGTCGCCGACCGGATTCCGCTGCACCGCTGGCTCCTATCCCCCGTCGCCACGCCGCGGTTCTACCGCCGGATGCGGCTGCACAACGTCACCTCCTACCCGGAGATGATCCGGCGCCAGCAGGAGCTCATCGCCTACGAGCAGTGGCTCAAGCGCAAGTACACGGGCGACATCTCCAAGGCCACCGAGGACGAGCTGCTGCCGATGAAGATGGCCCCCTACGGCTACACCGTCGCCCAGGCCCTGGCCATGCCCGACGAGCAGGAACGGGCAGCCCAGGAGCGCAAGGCGGAGGCCGAGCGGCGCCGCCTGGAGGCGGAGACCCGCAGCGAGGTCGCCAAGGCCCAGGCGGAGGCCGAGAAGCTGCGCGCCAAGGGTGAGGTCGACCTGGTGCAGGCGGAGGTTGACGGGCAGACCGGCCAGGCCCGCGCGCACGCCCGAGCTCAGGTCAGCGCCGCAGAGCGGGCCGCTGAGCTGGAGCAGCAGGCCCTCGACAATGCCGTGGTCGCCGAAGCCCGAGCCCGCGAGGCGGAGGCGGAGTGCAAGGAAGCCCAGGAGCGCAAGGCCAGGGCCGCCGCCGACCTGGAGAAGGCCGAGCTCGAACGGAAGGCCGCTGAGCAGCGCAGGGCGGCGGCCGAGGCGGACAAGGTCGCCGCCGCAGAGGCCGGTGCGATCGAGACCGAGCGGATCGCGCAGGCACACAAGGCGACGGCCGCCGCCGACCTGGAGGCTGCGGAACTGGAGCGCCAGGCAGCCCAGAAGCGGAAGGAAGCTGCGGAAGCCGACCGGGTCGCCGCGGCGGAGGCACAGGCCATCGAGACCCAGGCCATCGCCGAAGCCCGCCAGGCCGCTGCCGAAGCGGATCGGGTCGCCGCCGAAACGGAGAAGGCCGCCGCCGAAACGCGGCGCGCTGCTGCCGAAGCCGACCGCAAGAAGGCAGAAGAGGACCGCCGCCAGGCGGCCGCTCTCGCCGACATCGCGCGCTCCCAGAAGGAGGCCGCCGAAGCCGAGCGGGCTGCTGCCGAAACGCGGCGGGTCGCTGCCGAAATCGAGCGGGCCGCGGTCGAAGCCGAGGACACCGCGAAGCTCAAGCCGCGCGAGCGCGCGGTCCGCAAGGTCGCCCGGATGATCCTCGCCGTCGGCGGCGACGCCGACTGGTTGCCGCTCGCCGACATTCAGCGCGAGCTGGCGGTCACCTCTGCCGGTACTGCTTCCGAGTACCGCCAGGAGGCAGCCGAGCTGCTCGCCGGCGGCTACCGCCCCTGATTAACCGTCCGGCACACACCAGTGAGGGCTAGCCCGCGCGAATCGGGCTGGCCCTCGCTGCGACTGCCGGAAGCAGTCCACAGCCCCCGAGTACAGCAGATCCGACCCCCACGGAGGACCCCGTGAGCACCGAAGACAAGCCCTTCTTCGACGACCCGAACGCGGCGCTGCGCGAGATCGCGCAGAATTCCGCCGCCTACGCGCACTACCTCGCGGACTTCAACAGGGTCGTCCTGGACATGCAGGCCAAGCTGGAGATCCTCCAGCGCGAGACCCGCGTGCATTGCCGCGGGACCCGCGTGGAGGGCGACAAAATGGGCCAGGCTTTCCTGCGTTCTTTCCCGGTGGAAAAGTCCCTGAACGGCATTCTCAAGAACCTCAAGAGCATTAGCTTGGGACTGGAAAAGAGTGCTCAGAAGCGCCACGCCCACGACGAAAAGGTGAAGGAGGTCAAGAAGAACCGAAAGGAAAAGGCGCAGATTAAGGCGCGTAAGAACAGCCCGCCGCTCCAGGCGGCCCCGGAAAGCCCGGGGCAGCCGGGTGCGCAGAGCCCGGATATGGGCTATGGTGGGCCCACGTCGATTTACAACCTGGACCGCAGGGAGTCGGCGTGAGTGCAGGTCGACCGCTCACGAAAGTGGAGCGGAAAGCATTCAACCGTGCGGAATATGAGCGCAAAATCAAGCAGGATCTGATCGCTCGGCACGGAAATGACCTCGGCACCTTCTACTACTGGCTTCGGCTCGTAAATATCCGAGGCACGCAGGCTTACCGCGACGGGAAAACGGACTTCATCCGTGAGGTCGCGCTCGCCCTGCACAACGTCTACAGCCGTCACTCCGGCTAGCTCGTCGCGCCCCGCACGAAGGGTCGCTCCCGATCCTCGGGGGCGACTCTTCGGCGATCCCAACGCGTGCTGCGCGTGACGCGTGCCGCGCGTGTCGCGCACGCGCGTACGCGAGGCCGGTGCCCACTGTCAAGCTCAGGAGGAGGGATCGCGTGTCCGACGACACCGACAGCAACGTGATCAGACTCCCCACCCGCGGCAGCGATTCCGGAGGAATGCCGGACGCTCCCGACGGCGGGGATCTCTTTTATTCCGAACCGTCAGGCAGTGACTCTGGCGGCGTTGTTCCGCAGGGGCCCTCGGTGGAAACAGCAATGGAACTCCCGCCTGTTCGCGGACCTATTTCCCCGGAAACCGCGTTGCGGGAAACGGGACTGCCCGAAGCGCCGGATTCCGGTGAAGGGGAATACGAGGAAGGCGAATACGAGCAGCCTCGTTCTCTCGCTGACCGTCTCGGTGACTGGCTGGAATACCGGCTGGAAGTGGCGCGGGACCGGCACGCCTCCGAAGCGCCGTTCCGGGAGGCGGAAATAGCGCGTAAGGTCGCGCTTTTGGAAGCCCGCACCGGCCAGGAAACCGCGATGATGGAGCAGAACGCCAAGCTCCGCACCGCGCAGATGAAGGCGAAAGCCGACAGGGCGGCGGCGCGCGGGAAGGCCGACGCGGCGCGGTCCTCGAGTTCCGGCATGGGCGCCGACAAGGGCCGCTCGAAGGCCGGCGGCGGGGGTGGCTCACGCGGGGGCGGCAGCTCCGGCGGCTCAGGCCGGGGCGGCGGCCGGGGCTCGGGAACGAACGGGTCCGGCGGCACCGGTCGCGGCTCCGGGAGCGGCAACTCCCCCAAGGGCACCGGGAAGGGCTCTGATCGCTCAGCTGGCGGCCGTGGAGGCCCCTCCAAGGGCAATGAGTCGTCCGGGGGCTCCAGGGGCCGTCAGAACGGCTCTGGCAGTTCCGGCAAGTCCGGGTCCGGAAAGGGCAATTCGAGCGGCTCCGGCGGCAAGAACGGCTCGGGCAGTTCCAGGTCCGGCAAGGGCGGCTCGAAGGGCGACGGCGGCAAGTCGAAGGACTCGCCGGCCGCCGGCCCCCGGGCTGAACGGGCCCGCGGCCGCCAGGAGCGCGCCGCTGCCCGCCAGGCCGCCCGGCAGCAGCGGCGCAGCGCCGGCCAGGCCGCGAACCTCGCCGACCGCAGCAAGGACCGCGACCAGGACCGCGCCAATCAGCAAGCGGCGCGGGAGGAACGCCGCCGGGCGAAAGCCGCGCGGAAGGCCGCGCGGAAGGTGAAGCGGGAGGCCGTCAGGGCCGCCGACGGCCGCACCACCCTCGGTGCGGCCGTGGCGGAGGAGGCGCAGCGCCGCTGGGACAAGCGCCGTGCGGCCCAGAAGGACAGGGCCGCGAAGGACGAGGGCAAGGCCAAGGACTCCGAGGCCACCACCAAGAAGATGCCCAAGGACGGCCCTGAAATGGCCGTCGACGGCACGAAGGGCGACTCCGCGACCAAGGCGACCAAGGAGCCGGACGACGGCAAGAAGACCGGCGAGAAGCCCTTGGACGGCTTTGGTGACACGGACCCGAAGGACGCCACCGGGACGGCAGACGGCTCCAAGCCCGACGATGTCAAGGACCCGCCGGACGCCGACGACAGCGACGGCGAGGGCGAGGGCTCCTTCAAGGAACGAATCAAGGACTTCTTCACCAAGGCCCGTGAGGGCTTCGCCCCGCCCGACCCGGAGAAGTCCTCGAGGCTTCGGCCCGAGGACCTCGGCGACGTCACGGTGGACCGCCCCGGCGGCCCGACCCGGTCCCCGCAGCCCGAACCGGCTGAGGACGACATCCCGGACGCGGTCATCGTCGATGACCCCTCCGACCCTTTCGGGGCCACCGTCTCCCGCCCGGCGAGCCTCCCCCGGGCCCCGGAACCCCATACCCAGCGTCCCGGCACCACCCGCCCCACCTCAGAGGAGGACCCCGTGGCAGCACAGGTCAAGAGGCCCGCCAGCCAGGCCGGCATGGCGGCCAAACACCGTACCGACATCACGTTCAGCGAGTACCTGATGGAGATCGCGAACATCGCGCTCGGTACCGCGCTCAACAAGGACCGTGCCCAGGATCTGGCAGCCGCGCTCGGCAAGGTCGCTGACGCCCTGCGGGATATGGCGGCCGACCTGATCGATGACCACAACATCGACAGCAGCACTGTCGAGGAGATCGCGGACCTGGCCGACGAAGCATCCCGCATGAAGCTGCTGGCCGAGCGGTGCGCGGCCGAATGCGAGAACGCCTCGGAGGCCGCCCGGATCGCCGCCACCGCAGTCGCCCGGACCTACAGCGCAGATATCCAGGCCATGGACGACGCAGGCCTGGCCCAGGCCTCCGCTGCCGCCCACCACTAGAAGGAGATCCGCTGATGAGCAACCTCACCCCCTCCACCGGCGCTGCTGCAGTCCGCACGGACGGCGACAACCGCTACAAGGCCGTCCAGCACAAGCTCAAGACGCTGAGCACGGCCATGGAGCAGTCCAACAACGAACTCCAGGCGCTGGTACGCGCGATGAGCGTCAGCGCCCGGCACGCGGACGGTCTGGCCGTGGACATCGCCAACGCGCAGCTGGACACCGTGTTCATCGACATGACGCACCAGGTGGCTGTTGCTCTGGACGGCGCCTGCGTGGAGGTGCAAAAGCTCCATGCCGCCGCCGAGGACGTCTCCGCCCGCGCCCAGCACGCGCGGCGCAGGCACGCGCGGATGTACGAGGGCCTGGACCGCATCCGCTCCAGGCGCCGCGAGCGCACCCCCAAGCCGGGATTTTTCCTCCGCTGAACCCCCGCACCCCGCTCGCCTGATGGGCGGCCCGCCACCGACGGCAGGTCGCCCATCGCCATCTCTGAAGGGAACATCCCGTGTCCGTGCCGCGCAGCGTCGCCCTGGAGCGCACCCTCTACACCCTGGCCGCCCCGGTCATCGCCGCGGCCCCCAACCTCTACCCCGACAGCCCCGTCAACACCGTCGTGCAGCTGGCGGGCGCCGCCGGAGTCGGCGGCTGGTTCGTCGCCTACAAGAGCGAGGGGCCCGGCACCGGACGCAAAATCCTGCGCTGGTCCCCGCTCGTGGCCGCCGCTGCCATCGACGTCGCCGCTCGACACACGATCGGGTTCGGCCCCTACTGCCTGGACGCCCTGCTGGCGGCCGGGTGGGCGGCGGCCGGCCTGCTCGTGATGCCGTTCTCCCGGCACACCCGCCGCAGCCACCGGCCCGCGCTCGCCGCCCCGGCCCCCGCCCCACAACTCCAGCCCACCCCCGAGCCGTCCCCGGCGCAGCCGGACGACGGCGCGGACGCCTTCACCCGGCAGGTCCGCTGGCTGTGGGAGAACCGCGGAATGCCCGGCCGCACCATCGTCGTCAAGGCCACCCCGCACGACGGCATGCCCCACGACCTCACGCTGCTGCTGCGCGCCTCCGAGGCCGGCCGGGCCATCTCCGGCCTCAAGGAGGACGACATCGCCGCCGCGTTCAGCGTCGACGTCACCGACGTGACCATCAAGGAGATCGTCCGGCAGGCCGGGCGCGAGGGCGGCCCCGCCTGGCGGGAAGTCCACGTCACCCCCGACGCGAACGATCGGCGCCGCAAGGCCCCCACCGCCCGCGAGTGGTGGGCCGACCGGATCGGCGCCGTCGGCGGGGCCCTGCCCGGCTCGGAGTTCGTCAAGGAAGTCCGCGACACGGAGCGCAAGGTCACCCACTACATCGCCCAGGTACCGGACGAGGCGGGCGAGCCGCGCGTCAACCAGCACGCCCTGGCGGCCGCGCTGAAGACCAAGTACGACGAAGGCCGCCTGTTCGTCACCATCGACGGCAGCCAGATCCTGATCTCCCTGTGGGACAGCTCGCCGCTCGCCCGGGTCTTCCCCGCCACCAGGGAGCTGCTCACCCCGGACAAGGACGGCCGGTGGGTGACCGGCTACCTCGGCAACGGCCAGCCCGCCCGTAACCGCGTCTATACCGACCGGGGCGCAGCCCACGGCCTGTTCGTCGCCCCGTCCGGCGGCGGCAAGACCCAGCTCATGGGCCTGCACGTCGCGGCCGACGCCCTGTTTGGCGCAGTGGTCTGGCTGGCGGCGGAAGCACCCGACGAGAAGGCCGCCAAGCTCGGCCAGTACACCGACCGCTACGGCGTCGGCGCGCTCTACATGATCCGGCTCCTGCGGGCCCTGGACGCCCTCATGGAGATCCGCGGCGAGATGCCGTGGGAGGACGGCCGGGTCCACGACTGGGACCCGAACCTGCCGGGCTGCCCCTACCAGATGCTGTCCGCCTACCTCGACGAGTTCCTCTCCGCCGCCCGCCACGGCGACTACGGCGCGGAGATCATGGACCTTGCCGAGAAGGTGTCGGTCAAGGGCCGCAAGTACGGCATCGGCGTCAAGGTGGCCGGCCAGTCCATCTACGTGCAGGACGGGTTCACGCAGCTGCTGTGCGAGAACCTGCGCGAGAACTGCATCCCGGTCGTGCTGAAGGTCGCGCCCGCCAAGGTCGGCGCGATGTTCAAGGCCCTGGGCATCCCGTCCGAGAACACCCCCGACCCCCTCCCCCGCTCCTTCTCCCCCGAGGAGGCGGGCCGGATCGAGCGAGTGATGCGCGGCGAGCCCGAGCCGCCCGCCAACTCCAACACCGGCGGCGCCGGCTGGATCGTCGAAGCCAAGCATCCCGAGGTCCTGCGCACGCTGTTCATGGACTTCAAGGACGGCCTCGACGACTACTTCCCCGACACCATCGCCACCCTGACCGACCACGAGATCCGCGAGCTCAAAGCGCGGGACCTGTGGTTCGACTGGACCGAGCCGCCCCGGCCCGGCGAGTTCGGCCCCGAGCCGGGCGACGACGAGGACGGCGAGGACGACGGTGCGCCCAAGAAGGGCGGCGGCGGCCCGCGCCGTGGCGAGGGGAAGTCCGCCGCGCGCCGCGACGCGGTCACCTCCCCCCGCCAGGCGCTGGAGGCCATCAGGAACCTCTCCGGCGTCTGACCCGCCCCCCGTATCGCAACCCCCGCAGGGCCCGGCCGCACCGGCCGGGCCCTGCGCACACCTGGAAGGACACACCTCCCGTGGCCGTATCGATCTCCGCCGTCGTCCTGCTCGGCATCGTCGTCTTCGTCCTCATCCGGGGCGGCCACGTACGCCTCGGACCGGCCCTGGCCTGCGGCCTGTTCGGCTTCTTCCTCGCCTCCACCGGCGCCGCACCGCACATCACCAACGCGATCAGCGGCATCACCGGCTGGATCTCCAGCATCTGAAACCGCCCCGGCCGCCAACGTCGAAGGCGCCACCCCACCCCGCACCTTCGACGCCTCCAGGGACCCCCGATGCCTCAGACCCACCCCGCCACAGACCAGGCACCCCCGGCCACCGCGCCGCCCGCGCAGCCGACAGCGCTGTCCCTCGAGGAACACCTGGCATTCATCAACGCGGCGATGAGCGTGCGGCTGGACGAAGCGAAGGTCGCCTACGAGGTCAACACGGCGCACATCGACACCGAGCCCGTGGACCTGGCCGACGTGGTCACCGTCCCGCTGACCCCGACGCTCCAGCCACCACCGCAGTCCTACCCGACCCCAGTCGCGGCCCTTCTGCAGCGCGCCCACCACCGGCTGCTCACCGACGGCTGGTGCAGGGACGCCCTGGTCGATGAGGACGGAGCTCGCTGCATGCTCGGGGCCATCCGGATCGAGGCCTGCGGTGACGGCGGCCTGGAGACCAGCGCGGCCGCCGTGCTCCTGGACGCAATCCGCCGCGAGTTCGGCGACGTCGACTCCGTGCCGCGCTTCAACGACGCGCACGGCTCCGGCCGCGTCCCGATGCGAATGCTCGACCAGGCCGCCGGTCTCGCCGACGCCCGCGGCCTCTAACCCTGCCTCGCCCCGAACCTACGCGGTCGGGTGCGGGCCAGGCCGTTCAGCTGCGGCAGAAAGCTGCCCGACTGCTGCGGACCCGCAGCGCCCGCTGAGACCTGACGCCCTGCCTGATCCTCGCCCGCCCCGCACCCAGGGACTCGGCGAGGACCGGCAGGCCGCCCGGGCCCCACACCACCACCTCCTGTCCTGCCACCGACCCGCTGGAGGAACAGCCCGTGCTCATCCCCCGCCCGCGCCGCCGCATCGGCCAGCCCCGCCCGCAGCGCCCCGGTCCCCGCTACCCGCAGCGCCCCCACCAGCTCCCCGGCGTCTGGCACCGGTGATGCCCCGCCCCCGGAAGAAGCGCCGACGCGAGCGCAGCGACGCGACCCTGGAAGAGTTCGACCGGCGCACTTGGCCCGAGGGCCTGGTCACCCGCAGGCAGCTGCGCAAGCAGGGCCTCAGCCCCGGCGGACACGCCCCGGTCGCGGTCCTGCGCTGCAAAGGATGCGCGTACCGGCCCGACCAGTCGTGTAACCACCCCACCCGGGCCTGGCTTTACGACGTGAGCCTCGCCCGGCCCAAGCGTGTGCCGACGCTTGCGCAGGAATGGGCGTTGGACCGGGCGATGGCCGCGAGGTCCACGTGCCCGGAATGCAGTCGGCGGTACTACTTCTGCCTCCCGCTGCGCACCCAGGGCCGCTGCGATGCCTGCGCCCGGGGCTACGAGCCCAGCCCCGACACCTACTTCGCCTCCACGGCCCCGGTCATCCACCGGCTAGCCGCCTGATCAACGAACCCTTGAAGGAGAGTCACTATGGCTCTGTTCACCCACCCCGCCCCCGCCCCCGCTCTCGTGCCCGAGACCTGGACGCCGGAAGGCACGCTCGTCTCCCACGCTACCGGGCGCTGGAGGGCGCGATCGTGCTCGTCTACACCGCCGACGCCGACCGGGGCTTGGCCAAGCACGCCGTCGCCTGCCTCGGCTGCATCTACCGCGCCGCGACGAACGCCGCGCACAACCCGATGTCCGAGGCAGACGCCGCCAAGGACGCCAACGTACACGCGGCCGGATGCCGGGCGATGCCGCGCGGCATCCCCGCCTGGCCCGACGACACCGAGGCCACCGAAATGATCCACACCCGGCTGTGGGCCCGCCGCTACGGCAAGACCCCGCACCCGGTGCACATCAGCGACTTCAACGCGATCCGGGTCGACCTCCAGCGCCCCACCGACTGGATCAAGGCGCTGCTGACCGATCTCGCGCAGTCCGACCCCGGCTTCCTCACCGCGACACCCACCAGCTTCGGCGAGGGCACCCGCTTCACCGTCCAGCCCTTCGGCCGGCCCTGACCGGACGCTCTCCGTACCGGCCCCGCCCGTCGCACGCCAGCGGCCGGGGCCGGGCGGTGTCCGTCCGATCAGCCAAGACCGGACGACCGGCCCTCCCCCGGAGGTCATCATGTCCCTTGCCCGCTGCCCCCTCATGGAAGCCGCCGCCGCCCGCTTCGGATGGCGCCACGCCTACGGCGACACCACCGCCGTCGACGCGCTGCTCACCGAGCAGACCGAGACCGTATACACCCAGGCCGCCGACCACGCGGCCCTGGCGACCGCGAAGAACACCGACGTTCTCGCCGTGCAACCCGGTGTCCTGGACGTCCGCGGCCGTGTCCTCGCCGACGCCCTCTACCTCGAGGGCGTCCTGACCGGCGCCCGCAACTGCAGCCTGCCCCCGGAGCTCATCGAGCGCCTGGAGGACGCCGTCGCCCACGGCCACGAGATGACCGTGCTGTTCGCGGACATCGCCCGCACCACTGCCGCGCTCCACGCGGCCAGCTGAACGCCCGGGGCGGCCGCAGGCATCGAACCCCGCCGCCCCAGAGCAACGCCCCCTCCCCTCAAGGAGATGCCACGCCCATGACCTCGACGGTCTCCTCTCCCGGCCTCGACAAGAACATGGACGCCGCCTGTGCCTCGGTCGCAGGCGAGATCAGCCGCACGGACAGCAAGTCGTCCTTACTGCTCGCCTTCAATGGCGCCGTCCTCGCAGGCCTTGCGTCCGTCGCCGACAAAGACCTGCCCGTGTTCACCAAGGTGTTCGGCGCGTCAGCCGTCCTCGCCCTGGGCGCAGCCGCCGTACTGCTGCTCCTGGTCGTTCGTCCCCGCCTCAGCGGCGCCGACCGCGGGTCCTTCCCGTACTGGGCGCGCCTGACCGAAGACGAGATCCGCGCCTGTATGGACGGCGACACCCGGGCTGCCCGCATCCGGGTCCTGTCCGCCCTCGCCGTACGAAAGTTCACCCACCTGCGGCGCGCGGTCGACCTGTCGCTCGCCGCCCTGGCCCTGCTCGCGCTGGCTGCGGCTGGACTCGCGTTGTGACGGCATCCGCGACCCGCACGCGCCTGGAACGCATCCGCGCCTCGGTCAATATCGCCTCGCTGGCCCTCCAGCAGATCGAGGACGACGTCACCGCCGACGTCGACCAGGAGGAGCTCGCCGCGATCCTGCGCGAGCTCATCGAGGACACCGACCCGCCCGGCGGCCGTCGCGCAGCTGCTCACCGTCGCCGCACGCCGGGCCGAGCAGATCGAACCCGACCGCGACGGTGACGCCTCCTGCCCGCTGCACGAGGCGGCCGCCCTGATCACCGACCACGCCGGGCAGCGGCTCCTCTGGGCTGCCCGCGCCCTTCACCCGTAAGGAGACATCTGAAATGGCGAGCGCGAAGGCGACGAATCCGCCCCGGGGGCAGTGCTCCCAGTGCTGGTTCCACGCGTACGCCAGCCGCCAGGCCCACGCCGGGCTCGGTCCGCGGCAGGACTGCCCGCAGTGCGTGGACCACATGAAGAACGGCCACCCCGACCACATGATCGTCCGCTGACGGCGCTGCGCGAAGCCGCCGTACTGCTCACCGCCCACGCCGGGCAGTGCCTCACCCGGGCTGCCCGGCACCGGCACCCTCACCCGCTAGGAGATCTCGCATGACCGAGCTGATCTATCCCGAGATGCCCGAGCACAGCCTCCTGGTCCTCATCGGCCCGTCCGGCGCCGGGAAGTCCACGATCGCGCGCACCTGGCCCGCCTCGCAGGTCCTGTCCCTGGACGCGCTGCGCGAGGTCGTCAGCGACGACGCGGGTGACCAGGACGCGACCGGCGACGCGGTCGCCGCCCTGCACCTGCTCCTGGAGGCGAGGATGCGCCGCCAGCTGTTCACCGTCGTCGACGCCACCAACGTCACCAGGTTCGCCAGGGAGCCGCTAGTCGCCGCCGCCAAGCGGCACGACATGCTGCCCATCGCGGTCATGGTCACCACGCCCGGCAGCGTCTGCATCGAGCGGCAGGGCCCGAGGCCGGCCAACCGCACGGTGCCGGAGCACGTGGTCGTCAAGCAGCGCCAGGACATGGTCGCTCGCACCGGACCCTCAAGGCGGAGGGATTCCCCGAGGCTGTCTTCTCCGACAGCCTCTACCGGCTCCTGCCGTACCTGGAGCGCCTGAGCGGCACGCGGCAGGCCGACCTCGGACTGGACGGCAGCGACGGCCTCGGTGACCTGAACCTCGTCTCCCGGGTGTTCGGCGAGGACATCCTGCCGCTGTGGCAGTGGAAGCCCGGCTCGAACATCGCCGGCGGCGACCGCGTCGCAGAGATCCGCCTCGGTCAGCAGTACCTCACCCTCGCCCTGCGCACCGACGTCGACGGCGAAGGCGACGTCGGGTTCGACGTGATGGTGCCGTGCCCGCACGACGACGAGTGCACCGGCCACGCCTGGGTGCCCGCCTACAGCGTCACCTGCCTGTTCCGTGCGCTCAACGGCGACCTGGACGACGACGAGGACATCGTCTGCACCGTCCACGGCCCGAACACCGACGAGGACCAGGACGACGACCCCGAGGGCCGCGCCGACCTGGAAGAGCAGTTTGCGGCCGCGGTCCGCGAGTGAGCCGCGCCGCCGACGGTCCGCACCCGCACCCGCTCACCCCGGCCGATCTGCCGGCCGGGGATGAGTGGGCGCACGGGTGCCCTGACTGTCACCTCCCGATCCAGGGCGGGAGCGTCGGCCTCGCCGCGCACCGCCGCACCGTCCACACCAGCGCGGGCGACCCGCGCCGCCAGATCAACATCCAGTTATGAGCGGCCCGTCCGCTCTCACCCCTTCACGGAGGCTCGCATGGCCCGCAAGCCCGTCACCTGGTACATCGCCACCCCCGCCGACGGCATCATCGAGATGTCCCGCGAGGCCGGGACGCCGGTGAACCTCTCCGCCAACGTCGGCAAGGTCATCGACCACCCCAACCCCTGCCGCAACAAGTGGTACGACGAGAACCGCTTCTCCTACTTCCGCATGGTCAAGCGCGTCGGCGAGGCGCTGGAGGGCACCGGCATCTGGCCCGTCACCTGGCCCGTCCGGCTGTGGATCGTGGAGCCGCTGGGCGAGACCGGCAACTGGAGCCAGCGCTACTACCCCTACCGGCTGCTCTCCCACCAGATCCGCGTCCTCGAGGAGACCGACGCCCACCCCGCGCTCGGGCCCTGCGGCCGTGATGTCCTGAACGTCATCCAGCAGGAGATCCCCGAGCGGGCCGCGCGCTGGGCGGCGGACTGGGACGCCGATCCCGAGGGCATGCGCGACCGGAAGTGGGACTGGGAGCAGTGCGGCAGCCCCACCTGCGGCAGCGGCCGATGGGCGGACTCCGTCGCCATGTCGACCTCGCACGCTCGCCGCGAATCGGCCGCCCACACCTGGATCGAGCACCTCGCGCGCAACGCCGTCGACCAGGCCCTCGCTAACACCGACGCCAGCATGATGGCGTGCTGCTACGCCTACAGCCGCGCCATCGGCTGCGCGGTCGGGTCGCCGCCCAGCACCAGAACCGCTTCGAGGCGTCCGTCCTGGACGCGCTGCGTGGCGTCGGCCTCGACTCCCCCGCCCCGGCCGTGGCCGCCTGATCGAACAAAAAAGGCATCCTCGAAAGATGCCAAACGGCCCCCGCACTCTCCGACCAAGGAGCCCACCTTGAGCACCTCCCAGACCTTCACCGCCACCGCCGCCGGCTCCGTGTGGACCGACATCATCAGCCACGCTGGCTCCGTCAACGTCACCGTCGACCCGACCATCAAGCACGCCGTCATCACGGTGAGCACGGGCGACGACGACGGCCCGCTGGCCGACGCGGTGCGCGGCGCGACCAAGCGGGAGAGCCGCTACCAGAACCTCGACTGCGTCACCGTCCGGGTGCCGGAGGTCGAAGGCAACACGATGACGATGGGCAACTGCACGTACCGCTTCAGCGGCGGCAACATGGTGGTCCGCCAGAACTTCGGCGTCGTCCGCGGCTCCGTGACCGGCATGACCATCGCGGACGGCGACGTCATCATCGGCGGCCGCAAGGTCGTCTCGGACGGGGTGGTCGTCGCCGAGGCGGGCACCGTCGTCTCCGGCGGCGGCATGGGCACCATCACCGTCGACGTGAAGCTGCCCAGCGACCAGTCCTCGGTCCGGCTGGAGACCACCAGCGCCGACATCACCGTCCAAGGCGACATCCAGGTCCTGGACGTCCACTCGGTCTCCGGCGACATCCAGGCCCGCGGAGTGCACACCCTGCGCGGCAACACCACCAGCGGCGACTTCGAGGTGGACCGGGTCGACGCCCGCGTCGACGTCAACTCCGTCTCCAGCGACATCGAGATCGGCGCGTACAACGGCACCGAGTTCCGCGCCAACACCGTCTCCGGCGACGTCGACGTCAGCGCGACCCCGGCCGCCACCGGCTCGATCGACGCCAACACGGTCTCCGGCAACGTCACCACGCGCGGCACGGGCCACCTGTGCGAGCGCGTGGGCACCGTCTCCGGCAAGCACCGCCGCCGCTGACTTCGTCCCGGGGTGGCCGCCACAGTCGCCAAACTTCACCGGCCACCCCGGGCCTCCCAACCCGCTCCAACAGGAGCAGGGGGCAGACACATCGTCCCTCAACTCCCCAGGAGCCCGACATGACCCCGCGCCCCGACGAGGAGGCCCGCACCGAGCTGCGCGGCCTGGTCGCCCAGGCCAGCCAGCGCCGCGACGACGGCCACGAGCGCATCGAAACCGAGTTCTGGCAGGAGATCGACCGCCTGCAGAAGCGGTACCACGGCGCGCAGCAGGACATCGCCGACGCCCTGGGCGTCAAGCGCAACCAGGTCCTGCGGCAGACCCAAGCGCTACCGGTCCACGGACCAGCCTGCCGCCAACGACTGAACCCCACGGAGCCGTTCCGGTCCTGCCCATGCCGGGCCGGAACGGCTCCACCGTCTCCGCCCCACGGCGATCTGACGGGCTTCCCCGCCGCCCTGGCGTCACCTCCGAGATCAGGGCGGCGCGGTGGCCCCTCACGCACCAGGCACGGAAGGAGATGGGCCGTCATGCCGAACCGCGAGTTCTACGAGGTAGACGTCCCGATACACGACACCGCCAACCCGGCCCTGCGGGGGCTGCACGTCTTCACCGGCGAGGCGGACTCCCCCACCACGGCCCTGCGCCGCGCGCACGAGGTGTACGACGCCGCGCTCGCCGCACAGCAGGCCGGACTCGAGATCCCCGGCAAGGAGCCGGACAGCTGGGGAGCGCGCGGGCTGCGGCCCGGCTGGGAGCTGGACTGGCACGCCGCGAAGGCCGGCCGCTGGCACAACCCGCTCAGCTGCACCCGCCGCAGCGACTTCACGCTCTAGCTCCGCCCCGGGACAGGCGACAAGGCGTCCAAACCAACCGCCTGCCCCGGGCCTACCCACCCCGTACGAGACGAGAGAGGGAGATCCCAAGTATGGACCCCGTCGCCCGCGTTGTGTCCCCGATCGGGCAGCGCGCCCTCATCATCACCACCCTCGCGGTCCCGCTCACCGGCTGGACCGTTCACGCGCTCACCCTTCACCGGCGCCTCGCCGCCGAACGTCGCGACCCCCTCACCGGAGCCCAGCGCCGCGCGGCGTTCGAGCGCCGCGCCCAGCGCTTGCTCGCCCGCCACCGGCAGGACTCCCTGCTCTGCCTGGTCGACCTCGACAACTTCAAGGGCCTGAACGACAGCCGGGGCCACGCCGCCGGCGACAAGGTCCTCGCCGCGACCGGCGAGCGCCTCGCCCGTTGGGCCGGACCGCACGGAGTCGTCGGCCGCCTGGGCGGAGACGAGTTCGCGGTCGCGGCCCGGGTGGACACCCGGGCCGGAGACGAGGCGATAGAGCAGCGCCTGACGGAGCTGATGGGCGTGCTGCACGAGCCCGTGCCCACCGGGGCCGGGCCCCTCGCCGTCGCCGCGTCGGTCGGCGCCGCCGTCCCCGGCTACCTCGGCATCCACGCCCTGCCCGCCCTGCTGCGCGGCGCGGACGTCTCGATGTACCGGACCAAGCACTCCGGCCGGTACGGCTGGGCGGAGATCGAGGACCTGGAGACGTCCACCGTCAACGGCCGCCGCGCCGGCCGCCCCGGCACCGCGCTGGAGCGCGCCGCGTGACCGCCGACCTCGAAGGCGGCGACTGGATCCGCGGCATCACGATCCGCCAGCCGTGGGCCACCTGCATCCTCGCCGGGAAGCGCACGGAGAACAGGCCGGCGAACTGGCCGTGGCGCGGCTGGGTCCTCCTTCACGCCGGGAAGGCGAAGCCGGACTCCGCCCTGCTGCGCGACCCGCTGGTGGCCACCGCGATCCGCGGCCGCGAGCTCCACCGCGGCGCGGTCATCGGCGTCGCCCGGCTCACCGACTGCCACCCGGACCAGGGCCCCCAGCGGTGCACCAGCCCCTGGGCGCAGCGCAACGTTCACCACCTGGTCCTCGGCGACGTCCACGAGCTGCCGCTGCCCGTGCCCGCCACGGGCGCGCTCCCGGCCTGGAAGCCGACGCAGGACCTCGTGGACCAGGTCCTCCAGCAGCTGCCCCACCTGCGGCCGTGACCCGCAGAAGCCGCAGCTGCGACCCCGCCTGAACCCCTCCACCCGGAGGCCCCAATGAGCAGCAGCACACCCCAGCACGGCACCGACCACACCCTGGCCTACCCCGAGCCGCCGGCCTCGCCGCTCTGGCACCGGCGCGGCACGAAGCCCCGGCCGCTCACCCCCGAGCAGCAGCGGCGCAACCGCGAACTCCTGGATCTCGCTCAGCACACCCCCCGACCCCGCTCCCGCACTACCAAGACCCGGGCGGAGGCCCCGCTCATGACCTCTCAGACGCACCTCGCCATAGACGGCTACGTCGACGCCATCCCGGCCCCCGGTCCCCGGTGGGGCACCGCGACGTTCGACCTGATCCACTCCCCTGCCGACGCGGACCGGATTGCACCCGACACCCCGGACACGGTGTACGCCTGCACCACCGGCGACCCGCGCATCGCCCACGCCCTGCTGAACGAGATCCAGCCCGGCGACCTCCTGCGCGTCACCGGAACCGTCGCCCAGCCGGACGACCCGACCGCCCCGGCCCTGCTCACCGTCGACGCCATGGAGGTGCTGGAAGCCGCCCCGGCCCCGGTCCTGTACGACCTGGTGCTGGAGCGGTGGGGCGGCTACGCGGCCGTGTTCGACGCGGACCGCGACACCGTGCCGGTCTTCACCGCCGCCGGAGCCTGGGTAGGCGAGGCCGCCAACCCCGACGCGATCCTCGACCTGATCCACACGTACGAGAACGGCGGCGACACGCGATGACGACCGCCGCCGCGCCGCGCACCGTCCTCGAACGCTTCCCCGCCGGCCACCCCCGCGGCTCCTGGCCCGCCGACGACTACGCCGCCGCCCAGCGTGCCCAGGGCATCGACGCCCACGTCGTGATGGACCTGACCACCGACCAGTTCCTCGTCGTCACCGACACCGCCATCCGCTAACCCGTCCAACCGAGAGGTGCGCATGACCGAGACCGAGACGTTCGAGACCATCCGCTACACCGCCGACGTGGTCGCCCTGACCTCCGACGGCAACGTCCTGCTGATCGAGCGCGACTGGGCACCGTTCGAGGGCGTCTGGGCCCTAACTGGAGTACGAGCGGGTTCCCACGAGTGCTGAAGCGGTACGTCGTGCCATCTCAGCTGGTAGGAGGCTCGCTGGGTTCGATGAGCGGACCTCCCGGATTTTAGGCTGTTCTCCTGAATTTCAGGAATTGCTGCTGTAATTTCGCTGTCCATGGCAGATCTCAGGACGCGCGTGCTCTCCCTTGTACCGCCGCTCAGCGAACCGCCTTCCGCAGACCGGGAGTTGCCGGGCGACGAGCCGGGGCTGAGTGATGTCCTGTCGCTGCAGCGCAGGTATGCCGGCGGGGCAGACCGGGAGGACGAGCAGCTGTTCTTCATGGACACGCTGGTCGAGTACCAGTGGGCACGGGATGTGGCGGGCCTGGCGTCCTCGACGCTGGACGGGCTGACGAAGCCGGTGATCGAGGTGTGTGACCACTACGGCGTGGTGCCGTGGCGGTTGTCGCCTCGTCATGTCGATGCCTACTTCGCCGGGATCGGCAAGCGCCAGGCGCCGACAGTCCGATCGAAGCTGAATCGGATCGATCACTTCTTCGCGTTCCTGGAGCAGCGCTACGCACACGAGATCTTCCGGCGGTTCGGGGCGACGGTCGAGTCGCCGATCGATCCGTTCAACCGGCACGCACACCGCGGCGACTTCGGCCTGCGGGTGCCGCCGTCGGCGCGGGCGGTTGGCGAGTTCTTCACCGGTTGGCGACGGGAGCTGGCGCACGCCCGCAAGGAGGCCGTGGCGTGCAGGGACTACGTGATGGCGAAGTTGATCTACATCTCCGGGGTACGCGCTTCGGAGCTGTGCCAGATGCGTATGAAGGACCTGCACTGGGAGGCGGGCGACTTCGGGCGATTCGTCGTCCAGGGCAAGGGCGCCCGAGGATCGGGGCCGCGGCAGCGCGAGGCGTTCCTGTTCGCCGAGGGTCGTGAGCTGTTGTGGTGGTACGTGGAGG
Organism: Streptomyces sp. G44; assembly: GCF_016905445.1. Lineage (GTDB taxonomy): Bacteria > Actinomycetota > Actinomycetes > Streptomycetales > Streptomycetaceae > Streptomyces. The sequence goes on along the minus strand of NZ_JAFEXF010000005.1, from coordinate 7,661 downwards.
AGGTGCGCGGGTTGTTCTCGGACGACCCGGAGCACCCCGAGTCGCCAGTTTGGCCCTCGGAGCGCCTGGCCCGGGATCTCAGGGGCGGGCCGAGTCCGGTGGGGCCGGCGGTGACGACATCGACGTTGCGGAAGGCGCTGGCGCGGGCCTCGGCGGCTCACCTGTCGGGTCCGGTCGAGCGGATCTTTCCGCATCTGCTTCGGCACGCTTGTGCCACGCACCGCTACGAGGCGGGGATGTCGCTGTGGGAGGTGCAGAAGTTGCTTGGCCATGATTGGACGACGACCACGGTTCGGTACATTTTGTCTGCTCAAGGTGATCCGGAGATGGCGAGCCGGCGCTCGTCGGATCGGGCTGCACAGCGGTTGCGCGTGGACGCGGGGGGTCTGTCGTGAAGTGGAACTTGCGGTGGGCGGCGGCCAACCGGGGCATCTGGCGGCCAAGCGAGCTGATGCCCGTGTTCGAAGAAGTCGGGTTCACTCCGTCGCTGTCGAAGGTCTCCGCGCTGTGGTCGGGTACGCCGGTGACGGTGCGGCTGGAGGACCTCGACCTGATCTGCGCCGCGCTGGACTGCACGGTCGGGGACCTTCTGGTCGCCGAGCCCGTGGCCCGGAGGACTCCGGCAGTCCAAGGCGAGGAACTGGCGAAGGCGGCGGGAGAGCTGCCGCGACCGGTGCCACGTCGGCCGGGCGGAGCGGGGCGGCCGAGGTCGCTCCCGCCGAACTGAGATGGCCCGATCACGCATACGCCTTCCTTCGCTGGGGCAGTGCACGGGGTGTCTCGGCTGGGGACCGCGAGCGCAACCGCCGTTCTGTTCCCCGTGCCACCAGTGGCGCTCCAAGCGTTACCACCCGGCAGCCGAGTGCAGACGCTGCAAGCGACTGTGGCGGGTCAACAAGGAAGGCTTCTGCCGTGCATGCGTCGTGGCGATCACCGAGTACGACGCGGCCTGGTACTACGAGCCCGTCCGGGCCGCACGCCTGCCGGTGTGGACCCAACTGTCGTTCTGCCTGCCGGCATCTATCCGGCGGCAGGCGAAGGCGACCGGCACCTACCGGTTGCAGACCGACGGCCGCTACCACGCACCTGGCTGGGCGCGCGCCCAGCGCCCGGCCGCCGTCCTGGACGATGGGCGCGTCTGCCCGCCGGCAGTGCGCGGACTGATGGCCATGTTCCCCGCGCCCTACCGACTGCTGGAACACCACGCAGTCTTGCTCCGAGACCGACTCCAAGACGATCTGGAACGACTGAAACCGCTGATCAACGAAATACAGGCCGAACACCGCCTGAGCCGCACCTGGCGCGTTAGTGCCATGGACGCCTTGGCCCTTGCTCTGGCGGCCCGCGACGCCGCAGGCCACGACCTGGTCGATGCCACCATCCTTGACGCCCTGCCTCACCGGCCCTCCGGAGTCACTGCGGTCCTCAACAAGGCCGGGCTGCTGGCACCTGATATCGAGCACGGGGTGGCCGTACTGCCGCACGCCCGACGGGCCCGCCCCCAACCTCAGCCACGAAGCTGTGATGACTGCCTCTCGTGGGGACGAAACCACATATGCGAAGCCTGTAGGTACTGGCGTCACACATACGCTGACCAGCGAGGATGCTGCAGTCGGTGTGGCGCCGGGCCGCTTCCCCTGCGGAACGGTCGATGCCGCGACTGCACTCGACAGCGCCGTCAGTTGGGACCTGACGCCGACGCCTCTACCTGGCGACAACTACGGTTCGCCGGACCGTCCTTGGTGAACGACAGCGCGACCCGTCGCGAGCTCCACGCGGATCGCCCGGAGCTCAGTCCGCCAGCCATACTTGAAGGTCAGGCGACGATCTTCGAGGTTGAGCGGGACTGGCGCCCGCTGGCTGGAGCCCTGCTGCCGGCCCCGCTGCCGCCGGTGAAGTCCCTGCTGGCGGACTTCGCCCGGTACACCAGCGAGAACCGCTGGGACCGGTCAGTCCACGAGTCCAGTGCTCGGATTCTACGAGTGGCCGCCACCTGGCTGGGCGCCGACACCGTCTTCCGTGAGGACGATCTTCGGGCGCTGCACCGCGTGTTCGGCAGCCTGGGGCGCGTTCGCGGGCTTGTCGCCTTCCTGGATCAACGTGGGCAGCTCGTCGCCTCGTCGCCGCGGCGCAGCAGAGACGAGGCTTTCGCCCAGCGCACCATCGCCGCCCTCCCTCCACGAATCAGCGACGAAATCGGCACGTGGGTCGGGGTCTTGCGTGGCGCCAGCAGGCCCCACCACCGCGTCACCGACTACGCCACCCTGCGCCGCTACCTCATCTACCTGGCCAAGCCACTCGCCGACTGGACCACCCGTTACACCACCTTGCGCCAGGTGACAGAGGCTGACATCACGGCCGCTTTCACCGCGGTCAAAGGCCCACGCGCCCACGAGCGCGCAGTGGCGGTCCGGTCGCTCTTTCGAGCCCTGAAACACGCCAAGCTCGTCTTCGTCGACCCCACCCGTGGCCTCCACATCACCCGTCAGGAACTGCTGCCCACAACCCTGGCCCCCGACCGGCTGGCCGGGCTATTGGAGACCAGCTCCAACCCCGCCACCCGCCTGGTTCTCGCCCTGGTCGCCCTCCACGCAACCAGCGGCACTGACCTGCGCAACCTCGTCCTCTCCGACGTGCTGCTTACCCGACAGCAACTTCTGTTCCGCCGCCCCCACGGCCGTCATGTCGTCCACCTCGACGACACCACAGCCGCCCTACTGCATGCCTGGCTCCGCTACCGCCATCAGCGTTGGCCACGCACCGTCAACTCACACCTTCTGGTCACTCAACAGACGGCCAACTCGACCGATCCGATCTCTGCGGACTACGTCTCCAGGCGCTTCGCTCCCGCTGGTCTGACTCTCCGCGCAGTTCGCGCCGACAGGATCCTCGATGAGGCCCGCGAGACCGAAGATCCCGTCCACCTCGTCCGTGTCTTCGGAATCTCCATCACCACTGCCATGAAATACATCCACACGGCTCACCCCCACCGTGGCGGCCCCATCCCTCGTTGACAGGCGGGTGCCCCTGAACTCGTCGATGCAGAGCGATCTGCTGCCCACCAACGCGCGGGTTCTCACGACTGAGCGGCCAGAAATTCGCGAACCCGCCCGCTTCGCCCGGCGGCCACGTCGACCCGGGAGAATCCAGCCGAGAGGCCGCTGCTCGGGAGCTCGATGAGGAGACCGGTGTCCACGTGGCCACCGACGACCTGCGAGATCGGGACATGGGACCAGCCCGGCCGTGACCCGCGGGGCAGGTACAGCACCGACGCCTACCTCGCCGTCGTTCCCGCCGTCGCGCCGATCGTCGCCGGGCCCGACGCCCGCACCGCCCGCTGGTGGCCCCTGGACGCCCTGCCGGAACGACTCGCGTTCGACCACGCCGACATCCTCCGCGCGGCCCTCAGCCAGACCCCGTTGACGGCCACCCGCACCCCCGAACAGGAGCCCACCCGATGAAGCGCCCCACCTTCCGCCGCTGCGGGACCGCCCCCGGCACCCTCTCCCCCAAGGACCAGGCCGTCATCGACCAGTTCCGCGCGATGCTCACCGCCGTACGCAACCCACAGCCCTGGACGCCCGGCGGCGCCCAGGACATCGCCGTACGCGTCGGCCCGTTCGTGGAACGCGCGCAGACTCGGCCCGGCGACGACCACGGCCCCGACCTGATCGCCGTTGCGCTGGACCACCCCGGCACCCTGTACGCCACGGGCTACCTTCACGGCCGCCGGCTCGGCCACACCGACCGCGGCTGGCTCCGATGCGAGACCAGCGCGATCCTCGGCATCTGGCAGCCCGGCTACGCGATCCTCACCCACGCCGCCGCGAACCTCCCCCTGCCCGACGACATCGGCATGGAGCTCGCGCACTACGCCCTTTACATCGAGGCCCGTCGGCGCGACGACGGGCCTCGACGGCTACACCCTGCTGCGCCTCGGCCCGTACACCCAGACCCGGCACGCCCAGCAGGACTACGACCGGCTCACCGCCGCACTGGACGGACGCGAGACCACCCTCGTACCCGAGTTCCGCATCTCCACGAGGTTCGGGCCGTTCGACGTCAGCGACCACCAGCTGTTCGCCGACCCCTACAAGGCCGACGCCGTCGCGCTCCTGGACGCCTCAGTTGCGGGGGCGAGCGCATGACCGCCCCGGCCCTGTACGAGATCGAGACCAGCGAGGGCGACGACGGGACCATGCGCCCCATCGAACACCTCTGGACACCGGATCACGGCGACCCGAAACGACTCGGATTCATCACCCACAACGGCATAACCATCACCGGCTACGGAGCAGAGGACGAACCGCCTGTCGGATTCATCGCGCTCGGACACCACCGCTGGGGTCATGTCATCGAGGCCGCAGCCGCCTACATGGCCAAGATCTACAACTGGCGGGAGCTCCACACCTACCCGCACGCTGACCATGGCGACGTCACCCCACGGATCCCCCGCGCCGTTCACACGCACACCGCGGTCCTGCACCACCCACACCCTTGTGTGTAGGCGGTCAGGGACCAGTTGTGTAAGGGATACGTCGGGGCCGGCCGGTGACTACACCGAGGACCACATACCGAACCACTGCTCGGTGTCGAACCCGCTAAGGGTTCTCCGCGTCGGTGAACCCCAGCTTGGCCACGGGGCGCAGCGGCGGGCGTCTGCGGTCTGGGTGCACGGCATATCACCCCAGCATGATCTATCACCCACTCGATGATCTCTGAAGACGGACCCTAGTGGCTGCGCCGGGTGGTGATGAGTTGGCCGTCCTGGAGATGATGGGCAAGGTCGAGGCCGCTGTCGAGCATCGCCAGGACATCGAGGTGTCTGTCGGCCGGCACGGTGCCCAGGCGCTGCTTGTTGCGACCGACCCTGATCAGAGGGCTCGTTGCGCTTGGTGGAGCGATTGCGACCGGACCGTCAGATGCGCCGGGTGTTAGACGGACCAGTGGGGTGATCACGCGGCGGTCGTTGAGCAACTGGTTGACCAGGTTCAAGTGAGAACGGACGTAGTCGAGGAGGTCTTCGATCTCGTATTCGTTCGCCTGGTAGCGATTCGTCCACCCGTCGATGTGCTGCTCTGCGAGCCAGCGGCGTAGGTCAGCTGGTCGACGCAGGTGGGCGGCGGCCTCTCGACCGGCAAGGTGGGCAAGGCGGCGGGAGGTGATGCCGGAGGTGAGCAGTGAAAGTGCCTGCTCGGTGTCGACGCCGTGCCGGACAGGCAGTGTATGCGTTCAGCCGCGGCGTGGTGGGGGCCTTATACCGCTACCTGCGCTGGCGCAACGCGAACGCCGCCGCCCCGACGTGCTCGCCGCCCAGCGCAAGGAACACGCCCGTATCCGCAGCGAGAAAGGGCATCCGCTGGGGCGGACGCCCTCTGCCCAACGCGGTCTGACCAGGAACCCGGCCGACATCCCCGGCACCTCACTAGCCGACCCGCTGCATCGCCCTCTGGCGCCGTTCCGCCATCGCGGCCCCGGACTCGCGGCGGGCCATCCTGCGCAGGACGGATGGTGCGAGGAGCAGCCCGGCGACTGCCCAGACACCCAGCATGCCCGCTGTCTCCAGGTGCCGCCAGGAATCGCCGATCTCGGCGGCGACCGCATCGGCCGGCAGCAGCGCCGAGCGGAGACCAAGGCCGAGCCAGTACACGGGAAAGATCTGGCCGACGGTCTGCAGCCACTCGGGCAGCATGGTCCGCACGGGGCTGCGACTGACCGAGCAGGCCAGTGTCACCCGGCGTGACCCGCCGGCCCGGCTCACCCCCACCCACAGTTTGCGGCGTTCTTCCGGCGGCATAAAGGTCCGCAGCAGTGCCGAGTGCGCGAGCCACTGTTCGAGCAGCCGGACCGCCCGGCGGGGCAGGGCTCCAGGCGATGCAGGATGCCGGCGAGATCCCCAACCCTCGCGAGGCCCAGATCGCTCGGCTCAAGGCCGAGAACGCCAAGCTCCGGGAACGGCTGGCCCAGTCGGAGCAGACGGTCGACGAGCTCACCGGCTTCTGCAGCCAGGCCCTGCCCCGGCTTGCTGCCCAGCACGAGGAGATCGTTCACCTTCGAGAATCCGCCGCTGAGACGGACCGGGTCAGTCGCCTTCCCGCTCCGCGAACCACCGTGATCGGGAGTTGCAGTTGCAGCACGATCTCCGCCCGGTCAGACGGCAGGCTCCGGCAGGTGACCGAGGTGCTTGACGACGCGCTCACGCAAGAGCAGGTACTCGTCCCAACGGCGAAGAGGGCCCGGCGGGCGTTCGACGACACGAGCTGCGGTGACAGTCTGGCCCTGCTGGAACTGCTCGCGCGTCAAGTCGAGTTCGACACCGCTGGGCAGCCGATTCCACCAGTGAAAGCCGTGCTGTTCCCCATCGAGATGGACCTCGCCGACCATGAGGTCGCCGCCGAAGATGTCGTTGACGACCAAGGCCGTGATGTCGCAGTGGCCCCAGGCAGGGTTGCCCGGCTGCCAGCCGGCGCGAGCCAGATCGTCCGGGGAGCAGGTGTCGGCGGCCCAACTGGCACGCAGGCCTTCGTCGAGGACGAGCAGGTTCCAAGGGGTCATGTCCGCAGCCTTGCATCCGCCACTGACAATGTGATCCGGCGAGCACCACAGGGAGGTGATCTGTATCACTCATACTTCTGCGGAATGCAACACGCTCGACGACGTGCGTCGCAAACAGCGCGCCGGGGAGCGACCTGCTCAATCGCCACACGGATCCATCCGCACATGGCCTCTGCGGACACAAGACATTCGTTCGCGGTGGTCACCCTGGAACAGCTCCATCGGGCCCACATCGCTCAGCTCGCCGAACTCAACCCCCGACAGCGCGGGCACTACACCCGGATCTTCGGCGACCCGCTGGACTGGGTCCGCCGCAGGCTCGGACACCGGTCGAACACCACCTTCCGCCGCCACTTCCCCGACATCGCACAGGAGATCGCCGCCCTCCGATCAGCACCGCCGACGCCAGGATCCCCAAGCGAACCGACCCGCTACGACAGGCTCGTCGCCCGAAACGCCAAGCTCAAGCGTCACAACCGCGAGCTCACCGAGACCCTCACCCTCGCCGCCTGCCACATCCAGCGAATCACTCTGGAGAACCAGAAGCTGAGAGAAGAACTTGAGGCAGCCACGGGCGTCACTCGCCTGACCCCCACCCCCTCCAGGCGACCGGCGACCAGCTGAGGAGGTGGTCAACGGTCAACGGCAAACCCTGGCCACAAGCACCCAGCCCACCCCTGCGGTTGCGCCTGGGACAACCAGTGGCGTCTGGTCTGGGTACCGCCCACCGAACCCGGCGCCGTCCCGGTCACCGCCCTACGACACCCGGCGGCCGCGGTGACCGCCGCCGGGATCCCCAACCCCGGCAAAGACGGCACGCCCGCGACTTGGACGGCCTGACAGCCGAAGGCCCGGCACTCCCGCAGACGATCGTGGGAGTGCCGGGCCTTCTTGTGTTTCAGGGGCAAGAACGAAGTGAGGCCTAGGGCCTGTCTGACAAATGTTTACCCCGTGGACTCGCGAAGCCAGAGGATCAAGCAAGCCAGGACAACTCCGGCACGGTAGCGGTCGCCGAGCTTGTCGAACCGGGTCGCGATCGCGCGGAACTGCTTGAGGCGGGCGAAGCATCGTTCGACGACGTTGCGGTCGCGGTAGGTGACCTTGTC